>JALVSJ010000461.1 GCA_027024445.1 Desulfobacterales bacterium | reverse complement strand
TGTCCTGGACTTCAGTACCATGGCGCGACAGGCTATACATGGGGTTTATCGGGCCAAGGGGAATCATTGCACTGGCCACAGTGGCATACGCCTCATTGCTGGTTGGCACGGATAACCCAACCATGAATATACTTACCATCCTTACCTTTGTAATCATCTTCTTCTCGGGATTCTTTGCGACCGCCGTATCCAGACCGCTGGCGTCAATCCTTGGCGTGTCCATAACAGATACCCAGCTCGGCATGCTCATCATTGGTGTGAACTCCTTTTCCGTAGAAATGGCAAATTTCATATCGCAGTATGTTCCCGTTTCATTTGTCGACACCAACCCATCTGTGTGTGAGGGCATAGAAAGTAAGGGACATATTTCCGTTTGTGCCGATGTACTGGATGGAGACGTTTACGAAGAAGCCATTGAACAGGGGTTGGGCAGGCTGCTGGTCATGACAAGTGACGAGGCCTTGAACCAGCTCATAGCCGAGACTGCCAGCACCCACCTTGGCTCTGGCCACGTTTACCGCGCAAAGGCCCACAAGGCCCAACAATCCATCTCATTGACAAGGCAAAGAGACCCACTGCTTGCATTTAAAACGGATTTTTATATAACTGATGCTCTGAGCGCATTAGGTTCAGGACAGGGTAGTTTTGAGATCCTGCCTCCAGATCACATCAAGGGCAATGGCGTAGTGCCTTTACTGGAGATCATAGATGGGGGTAAGGGTCTTAAGGTCCTCCGCCCGAAGGATAAGCCTCAGGGTCAGGTGTTCTGTTTTTTGGACGTGCGTCGCGCCGGCCAATAATCCATGTGTTGACAGAAAAGGAGGATTTGCCCATACTCCTATTTGCACCCACAGCGAGGTCAATCAGATGAATGAGAAAAAGAGGGTCTTTGAACCGGGTCAATTCGTAAAACTTTTCAACGGCCAAGTTGGACTAGTGTTGGCGCACGGGGCATATCAAAGGGCGGTAAAAAGATTCAAGCAAGGGAACAAGCCAGGCAGGTATTTCGCGCCAGGCTGCTGTCAGCACCCGGATTACATTATCCAGATACCAGTACTGTTTGAAGACGGCACGTGGGACGTGATGCGGGCAATGAATATAAGGCCCGTTGACGAACCACCTGAAGACAAAAAGCAAAACATAGAAACTTTCCTTACTAACCTGGAACAAGATTAAGGAGGATGGTGATCATGGAAGACTGCATCTTTTGCAAGATCATTAACGGAGAAATCCCGTGTTTCAAGGTTTACGAGGACGACAGGGTCCTTGCCTTCGAGGATATCAATCCTATCGCCCCGGGACATACCCTCATTATCCCCAAGAATCACGCTGAAAATCTCTTCGAGATCCCTGATGAAGACCTGGCTGCCATTCACCTGGCCTCAAAAAAGATTGCTCGGGCTATGAAAAAAGCTCTCGCACCCACCGGAATAGCCTGTTTGCAACTAAACGGCAAAGGTGCCAACCAGGTGGTCATGCATTACCATTTCCACCTAGTTCCAAGACATGAAGGCGCCCCAGAACTTCCCATTACAGCGTGGGAACTCAAACCCGGCGACATGCAACAGATAGAAGAGACGGCAAAAAAAATAGCCGCTGCCTTAAATGACTAACGGCTATTTCGCAACTGGTTTTTCGGGAGGCCCCAAGTTCAGGGCCTCCCTTTATTCAACCAACTCTACATTCCAGTATAGGTAGTCGCGCCACGACTGGGGCACCTCCCTTATCCCGATAGTGATTCTCAGCGCAGGCACCCAAGTCGGCTTGACCGGTTTCCTGATAAGTTTCATCCCTGCCTCTGAAGGCGTCCGACCACCCTTGCGCCGGTTGCAGTCAACACAGCAGGTGACGATATTTTCCCACTCGGTCTTCCCGCCTCTGGACCGGGGTATGACGTGATCATAGGTGAGCTCCTCGGAAGAGAACTTCTGTCCGCAATACTGGCACCGGTATTTATCTCTTGCATAGATGTTCTGTCTTGAAAACTTGACAGGGCTCTTTGGCCTTTTCACCATCCTCAGAAGCCTCACCACTGAAGGCAGCCTTATGGTGAAACTGACCGACCGGATTTCGCGGCCATACTCTTCCAGCACCTCCACCTTGCCCAGGAGCAAAAGGGTGATGGCTTTTTTCCAGTTAATAATCCTGAGGGGCTCATATGTTATGTTTAGTAAAAGGACATGTTCCATGGCTCACAAAAGGCTTAGACCATCTTAAGGGTTTTGTTTGCACTACATAATCTGTTGCCTTCTCCGCGCCTTTTTGTGCAATTTAGCGCAAAGCAATTGAAATTACAAGTTAAAAATGTAACCCATCCTTGTAATTAAAAACCTCATCTCTCTTGACACCTCATTTCCCAGGTCATATAAGTTCCTGAATGCGATCATATTTGTCCAAAATGGTTTTTTGACAGCATGAAGGGGAGCGCCTATCTGACTCCCTGGCAGGCAGGGCAGACAGGCCTGCACGCAACGGCGGGCAGGGAAATGACAATCTTGGGGTTGGACAACTGAGTGCCTGATCGATGGTCAGGCGGCCCGCCAAAATAGACTTAACTTTGTGCGAGTAGGCTGGAGAGGATTAGACTGATCAGAGCACGAGGACAGGTTTAGCGGGAAACAAGAATGAGAAGGAGAGAGAATAATGATCGTCCTGGGCCTTTACGGTAGCCCACGAAAAGGGGGAAACACTGATCAACTCCTGGACAGAGCCCTTGAGGCAAGTGCCTCAGAAGGGGCCCAGGTCAAAAAGATATATGCAAGACGTGTTAAGGTCGCCGGGTGCCTGGAGTGTGGCGGGTGCGATGAGACAGGGGTATGTGTTCAGAAGGATGATATGGTGGAAATATATCCGGTCCTGGAAGAAGCACAAGCTGTCATCCTGACGGCTCCAGTGTTTTTCTACAGTCCTCCGGCACAGGTCAAGGCCATCATTGATCGATCCCAGGCATGCTGGGCAAAGCGGCTGCTCAGCAAGTCCAAGGACCAGTTGAAGACATACGATAGTGGGATAGGGTACCTGATAGCCACTGGTGCTACAAAAGGCAAGAAGCTCTTTGACTGCACCAAGCTGGTGGCAAGATATTTCTTTGATGCATTGGATATGGACTATGGCGGAGAGCTACTCGTGACAGGGGTAGAGAAAAAATCAGACATATCCAAAATTCCCGAAGCCTTCGAGGCTGCCCTGGAAATGGGCAGGTACGCCGCCCAGGGGAAACCCTGGAAGTCTCTCCTGCTATAGAAGCGCGGCACGCACGTTATCCTTAATTTTTTCAAGGCCTGCTCTGGAAAACGCCGTCTGGCCAAACATGTCCTTGAACTGCTTCTCGTTCATGTTCAAGATTTCCTCCCCAGAAGGCAGGGCCAGATCTACGTCTTCCTCACCTTCGTTAAAGGGGCATACGCTCTGGCAAATATCACAACCAAAAAAACACCTCTTCATCTTGCTCCCAAGGGATGGATCAAGGGGTCTGTTGGATTCAATTGTAAGATAGGACAGACAATTCCTCGAATCATGCACGCAGGGGTTAACCAGGGCACCTGTGGGACAGGCATCCAGGCACTTCTTACACTGGCCGCACTGCCCCATAATCGGCTGAGGAGGACTAAAAACTATGGGAGCAGTAGTCAGTATTTCCACCAGAAAGAAATAAGAGCCATACCCCGGGATAATCAGCATGGTGTTCTTGCCGAAAAAACCAATGCCTGCCGAGTATGCAATACTTCGCTCCAAAAGGGGGGCAGAATCCACGCATACCCTGCTCCTTGAGCCCGGCAAAACTTCTGAAATGGCCCCCGCCAGCTTTTTGCCAAGCTCCCTAAGCCTGATGTGGTAGTCCTTTCTCAGCCCTTCCGTAAACCTTGCAGCACGCAGTCCATCAGGGCCCACCGGTACACTATTAGAATAGGGGTAGGCCAGGCTTATTATTGTCTTACAACCCTCCATAAGCCTCCGTGGATCCTTTCTCAGTTCCACATGCCTGGCCACCCAGGCCATATCGCCGAACCTTCCTTGCGACAACCAGGCGACAAATTGATCGAAATGGGGAGGGGTTGCGGGTGCTGAGAAGCCTATTGCAATAAATCCAAGTGCCCTGGCTTCTTCCCGAAGCAGCTTCTCAACGGAAGGTGAATTAGAGTTCATAGGGCGTCAGACTTTCATACCCATCTTCTGTAACCAGGATAGTCTGTTCGAACTGAGCAGAAAGGGAGCCATCAGCAGTAACTGCTGTCCAGTTATCATCAAGTATCTTTAGATGCCGCTTTCCCAAATTTATCATAGGTTCGATGGTGAAGACCATGCCCGGGATAAGCGTGATCCCTTCTCCCTTTCTTCCGTAGTGAGGAATCTGTGGAGGCTCATGGAACTTGAACCCCACCCCGTGGCCGACAAATTCTCTGACCACAGAGCAGCCCTCGGATTCTGCATAGCTCTGTATGGCCCAGCCTATGTCGCCGATCCTGTTACCCGGCTTTGCCTGTGCCATCCCCCTCTTCAGGCTTTCTTTGGCCACTGCCACTATCTTCCTGGCCTCTTCACTTGCATTTCCCACGATAAACGTCTTACTTGCATCAGCATAATAGCCGTCCAAGATAGGGGTGACATCCACGTTTACTATGTCCCCGTCCCTTATGACACGATCACCGGGTATACCATGACATATGACCTCATTAACAGATACACACACACTTTTGGGGAAACCCCTATAGTTTAAAGGGGCAGGAACTGCCCCTTTGCTCACCGTAAACTCATGTACTAAGCGGTTGATCTCATCGGTGCTCATCCCGATCTCAATCTTCGACTCAACCAGGTCGAGGGTTTCAATCGCAATGACACCGGCCCTTTTTATTGCCTCAATATCTTTTCTGTGCTTAAGTCGGATACCGTATTTCTTCAAATAAACTGCCTCCATATCCTCATAATTTTTCTTTTCCTTTCCGAGGCAACACTTCTTGTACTTAAGCCCGCTTCCGCACGGACAGGGATCATTTCTTCCGACCTTCACTCACCTCACTCTCCTTTCTTCACCTACGGGTATCGACCTCCCTTGGCACTTGCATTGACCGCACTGGTTAGTACCATAGCAAAATGGCGTTTCCAAAGCAAATGCGGCATGCCCATTGCATTAAATGTTTTATCATAAGAACGTGACAATATTTTTCCATAGTCAAAGTGGGCAGCACAAGCTTCGGTTCATAAGTTGATAAAAGTATCCCAAATGTGTATGAAAGGACACTATTCCGTCTTTGCTAAGTTGGGACTTCACCAACTATGCCTATATCGTCATTTCGAGCTTGTCTGTCCTCTGGCAGGCGAAGCGAAAAATCTTAAGACCTCTGGTCACTAACGGTCTGTCATTCACAGCGAGAAAAGAAATGGCATTTTTTTAAGAAACGAAGTAGCAGTGATCTAGACCATCGTTATGGTTAGTCGCAAGAAAAGAGGCCTCATATGAAGTGTAAATGCGGTGGCATGCTGATATTGCAAAGAAAATGAAAATCAGTAGTTCTGGTCTGCAAGGCATGCGGACGACAACGTCCGATCAAGTTGGAAGACATAGACGAGGAAATTGAACAACTCCTTGCTGAGGTACCATGCAATAGAATCTAAAACCACGGTTCCCCATGCAGCATAAGTCAAAAATTGGTCTCCTTCAATCTCCTTACATCTGGGCCTTCACCACGTATTTTGCAGAAGGTTTCCCTTACACAATTGTGAGGATAATCTCCTCAGTTTTCTTCAGGGATATGGGCGTAAGCCTCCAGGCCATTGGTCTGACCTCTCTATACGGTATTCCCTGGGTATTGAAATTCCTTTGGGGTCCACATATAGACGAGTACGGTACCAAGCGACGCTGGATGCTGTCTATGCAGTTTTGCCTTATCGTACTCATCTTTCTTGTTGCCTTGTTCGTTTCCGTGCCAGGGGGAATAAAGCTAATCGCTGTAGTACTGTTGATTGCATCCTTTGTGGCTGCTACTCACGACATGGCTATTGATGGCTATTACATGGAAGCGCTTGATGAAGAAGGTCAGGCAAAGTTCGTGGGTTACAGGGTCATGGCCTATCGCATCGCCATGATGACCGGTACCGGTATAATAGTCACGGTTGGGACGACCACCTCCTGGCACCTAGCCTACGCTTGCGCTGCAGCCATGCTCGGCCTTTTGTTTACCTACCACATCCTGCTATTGCCCCGGGTGGAAAGCTACAAGAAGCCTTTGGTCAGTCTTCTGCGTTCCGCGCTTAATTATAGGCTTGTGGCGGTAGGAGGCATGTTGGCCCTCTCTATTCTCCTCTTCGTCAAACTAGTTATCCCTTACTGGAATCGCCACATTGTTCCTTGGCTGCCCGCCTTGGGAAAGATACGGTTTTCGGGCTGGGTAGCGATAGGTCTACTGCTGGCTCTTGTCTGCCTCGGACTTTTCAAAAACAGGATAAAGGAACTAATGCTTCAGGACAAAAGCTCCTTTTATGCCCGAGCTTTTATAGCATTTATGGACAGAGAGCGGATGGGAATGGCCCTGGCCTTTATCATTCTGATGCGTACAGGTGAGTCAATGCTGGCTTCCATGGTGTCCCCCTTTATCGTAGACCTCGGGATAAAGGTACACTACGGATGGATCTCTGGCGGTGTGGGGCTACCCTTTTCCATAGTGGGTGCGATGGTGGGGGGGTGGCTTATTGCCCGCTACGGGCTCAAAAAAACCATATGGCCATTCCTCCTGGCCCAGAACTTTACCAACCTCATTTACATGGCTCTGGCCTTTCACTTGCAACCCTTCGTGATGCTAAACACGGGTGCGTCCATGCCCACTCCAATTGGGATTGCAAACATTATACTCGTGGCCTCAGTGCACGCCTTTGATCAGTTTGCAGGAGGTCTGGGCACTTCCGTACTCATAACCTACCTCATGCGCACATGTCTTGATGAATTCAAGGCTGCCCACTTTGCTATAGGATCCGGCCTTATGAATATAAGCGGAGTGCTGGCCGGTGCAAGCAGTGGGTTTCTGGCTGCATGGTTGGGATATGGGGCATTCTTTGGGGTGAGCTTCCTTGCCTCCTTGCCCGGCATGGCTCTCATATTCTTTATTCCTTTCCTGGACCGAGATCACCGCACAGATCCTCATTCGTGAGCTTTGTCTGCCAAGTTTCTGGGGCCGCCAGTCATATGCTTGACATCCATTCAGCAGGCATTACATTAATTTCTAGTAAATCAATCGGAAAAAAGTATGTCAGGGCCTCTCATTCTGGACGTTTAGGCCTTTGTGCCAAGGGACCAAATGTTATAATATATCCACAAAAGATTTGGTTCTCAGAGGTATCGCCAGAGCATGTTCCCCTTGTAATGGAAAAGCTCGAACAAATCTTGGGGGAAATAAATGTCGCGAGCCAACGCAAATGAACTCCTTGACACCAGGGGTTTTTTCTGCCCTACCCCCCTTATTCTGGTCTCACGCAGACTTAAACGTCTCCCCCCAGGCGCGAAGGTCAAGGTCCTATCAGACGATAAGGGCTTTGCCAATGACATTCAGGACTGGGCCAGAGCAACTGGGAACAGGCTTTTGAGGCTAGAGGAAAGACAGGGTTGCTTCGAGGCAATACTGGAAAGGGGTACAGGCTTCAAAGGCCAAAACTTGTGGGAAAAGATCTCTTTTCTTGCCTTGGGCGTTAAACTGCATATTTTCAAAATACTTGTGAGTCTGCTCCCCTTTAAAAAGCCCAATTATCTGCTAACCTTCATTTCTGTTCCGGAAGGATTAAAAGCAGACGAGTGGCTCAAGGAAAAAGGCATCACAGACTACGTGCTTCTTCCTGTGCCAAGAGAAATTTACCCACATTGCGGGGTCGTAATTGGAACTAAGACAAAAGAAGTAGCCGAAGATATCTATAAACTTCTCAAGAGCCACAAATTTGCCGTAGAAGATTTACATCTTGTTGATCGACGAAAGACCTATCCGAAAATTGAGCTACCCTCTGAGCATGACAGGGGTTAGGGCTTAATTAGTCCTGGCATGTGCTTGTCCAAAATCGGCTTCTTAATGATAGGCAGGGGAACGGGATGTTCCCGGAGCGGCGTCATTTCAGGCCTGGAGCAGGATAGCGGAAGGGCTGGAATCCGCAGTGAGCGGAGCCATGGATGGCGAAGCGAGCGTAGCGAAGGGAATATGCTGTTTCACTGCCAAAATAAGTGCAAATACATAACCTAATCTCCTAAATCTTGATGCTGAGGCCATAAATTCTTGATATTAGTAAACTGGTTTTCTTGTTGTAAGCCGATTTTGGACGCTACTGATCATGGGCGGGATTTTACTCATGGCCCTTTCCGACATTGCCAGGATGGTGAGAGACGGGTTGACACCAGGATTCGCCGAAAATACTGACCCGTCGCATACATACATATTCTCGTAACCAAACACACGGTGATCCCTGTCTATCACCCCTTCGGACGCGTCTCGACCCATCCCGCAGCCCCCGAGAATATGTGCAGTGGTGGGAATACCAGCTAGTGATTCGGTAAGGAGCACGCCCGGTTTCCCATTAACAATCCTGGCAAAGCGTCTTGCAAGATCATGGGCCTGAGGAATAAAAGGGGTGGGGGCGGGGCCTTCTTCCATAGTGCTACGCAGCCCCCGTTTACCTCGCGTGAGTCTCAATGTACTGTCCAGTGTCTGCATGAAAAGCAGAATCTGGGTCCTTTTCGCAAAGTCATCAACGAAAAACGACTTCAGGTTCTCCTTAGGATGCGCCATTATGTCGTAGAAAATATTTCGCAGCCTTTCGGCCCTGCTCTTTCCACTTACCATGGGTGCTTGCAGAATTCTCCAAAAACCTGAGCCTGCTGCGTAGCGAACAGGTTCCACGTGGCTGTGCTCATCTGTTGCCAAAATGCTCCCTATGGCTATACCGTCAGAAAAAACAAGGTCTTTTCTAAAGCTGATCACACCGGGCAGACTCTCGCTGTTGGTGCGCACCAGACGTCCAAGGCGATCGGATAGTCTGGGCAGTGATGAGTTCTTCAGTTTGAGCAGCAGATCAACAGTACCAAGCACTCCCCCGGCAAATACTATTCCACTGCATGTGACTGCCCCCTTAATATCTCGAAATGAGGTAGACTTCCGCCACAGCACCTGGTAGCCATCTGCCCCACCGGGATCACCAAGGACTCTGACGTCGTAAACCATTGATTCGGACTGGATCTTTGCTCCTAACGTTCTGGCTAGATACAGATAATTCTTGTCCAGCGAGTTTTTTCCATCATATCGGCATCCAGTCATGCAGCCACCGCAAAAGTTGCAACCCCTGCGCCTGGGTCCTCTACCGCCAAAATATGGATCATCAACTTCTTTGTCAGGGTCACCGAAATATACTGCCACCTCCGTTGGCTCAAAATACTTTTCTCTTCCAATCTCCTTGGCTATCTTGAAAAGCACCAAATCTCCTATTTCAAGTCTCGGGTTTCGGGTCACTCCCATCATCCGTTTTGCAGTCTCATAATGGGGCATCAACTCGTTTTTCCAGTCTGCAAGATGGCACCATGGCTCGGCCTTGAAAAACTCATCCTTGGGCATGGGCATTGTATTGGCGTAAACAAGGGAGCCTCCCCCTACTCCTACACCTGAGAGCACCGTAATGTGGCGCATGAAGGTGAGTTTGAAAAGACCATAGAACCTGATCTGCGGGATCCACATCCACCGTTTGAGATTCCAATTTGTCCTCGGAAAATCATTTGCTTTAAGTTC
>JALVSJ010000460.1 GCA_027024445.1 Desulfobacterales bacterium | reverse complement strand
GCTCTCGGGTCCTGCAATTAGGCCAGTTGCAGTCTATATGGTGTACCGGGTAGCGCGATCAGTAAAGTTGCCGGTGATAGGGATAGGCGGGATCATGGAGGCCAGAGACGCGTTGGAATTCATGATCGCAGGAGCGAGTGCTGTGCAGGTTGGCACAGCCAATTTTGTCAATCCCAGAGCTATGCTGGATATAATAGATGGATTGAGAAGGTATTGTTCAGAAAATGGTATTTCCCGACTGGCAGACATCGTGGGAAGCTTACAGACATGAAAGAGGCAAAGGGGGCAGGGCACCGGCAGGTTCTTTCTCCATTTGAATAGGGGGCAGACACATCACCTCCTTTTGTAAAAGGGGCAAGACATATGCCCCATTATCGAACAGGGGCCTCGCACGTTCCCCTTTGGAAAAGGAACTAGACATATGCCCCTTTGAAAAAGGAGCCGTCCACATCTCCCCCCCTTTGAAAAAGGGGGGACAGGGGGATTTCAGTAGGCCACAGCTAAGGGAAGTAATAAACCCAGATTATGCGCGAAGGCCAGCCGAATCAATTTAAGGCAATGGGTCGTTCCAGAAGCAGCGTCTGGAGGTCCTTGGAAGACTGCATCTACCGAATGAGCCTCCCTTGAACTCTCGCGGCGGTCCGAGCAGGGATGCTCAGGTTACCAATCACGCAGCCCATCACGGTGCTCTCGGGCATCCCGTGGGCGAGGACCGCCCCCCTGTAAGGAGTCAGATGCAGTCTGAAAAGGATCTTCCGACGCTGCAGTGCACATAGCAAAACGATGTCCCATTGCCATTCATCAAACAGGTGACGCCTGAAGAGTGTTACACATTGCTCCACAAGGCAATTTGAATATTGGCGCATAATCTGGGATAAATCAAAGATCAACAGGAGAACAGAACAATGGCACCAAAGTCATTAACCAAGAAAGAGATAAAAGCACTAAGTGAAAGGCTTACCTATACTTCGCGTCTCGTATGGGACAGCATAGATGAGCGAGAAAAGAGAAAAGTGCTAGCATATGGGGAAGAGTACAAGACGTTCTTAGACAATTCCAAGACTGAGAGAGAGGCAGTTGCATTCATACGCGAAGCAGCCAGGAAAAATGGCTTTGCCGATGAAGTAAAGCGCGGCGCAGGGAGCCCATTTTTCCGCGTGTTTCACAACAAGGCCGTGGCACTAGTGAGACCAGGGGGTAAACCGCTAGAAGATGGAATTCATATAGTTGTCTCGCACATAGATGCGCCACGGCTGGATCTCAAACAAAAACCCCTTTATGAGGAAGTAGACCTAGCGTTTTTCAAAACCCATTATTATGGGGGTATAAAAAAATACCAATGGCTTGCCAGGCCTTTGGCTATTCACGGGTGCGTAGTGAAAGGGGATGGAAGAGTTGTGGATCTTGCTGTGGGTGAGGATGAAAGAGATCCAGTTTTCACTGTCCTTGATCTGTTGCCCCATCTGGCAAGAAAGGCCCAGTACAATAAGAAACTAGGAGAGGCCATAGAAGGTGAAAAACTAAATGTTCTCATAGGCAGTCTCCCCATTGGTGACAAGGACACTAAGGAGCGGATAAAGCTGGCCGTGCTCACGTATCTCGATGATACGTATGGCTTGCAAGAAGAGGACTTTATTAGCGCAGAGTTGGAGGTGGTTCCGGCAGGCCGAGCCCGGGATGTTGGGTGGGATAGGTCAATGGTAGGGGCCTATGGTCACGATGACAGATCTTGCGCCTTTGCTGCCATGAAGGCCATATTGGATGTGAACAGACCACAGAAGACCGCGGTGGCCTTGTTTGTAGACAAAGAGGAGATTGGAAGCGATGGGGCCACAGGTGCAAAGTCCAAATTCCTTGAGGCAGTTCTTTATGATCTCTTGGTCGCAGTAGGGATTGAGCCCAGTACAAGGGCGGTTTACGACATCCTTACAAGATCAAAGGCCCTTTCAGGGGATGTAAACGGCGCACTGGACCCTGATTATCAAGATGTCCATGAAAAACGCAATGCTGCCAGGATGGGATATGGAGTATGTCTGACGAAATTTACAGGCCACGGCGGGAAGTACAATTCAAATGATGCAAGCGCAGAATATGTCGGATGGCTGAGAAGCCTTTTCAATAGGGACAAGGTAGTTTGGCAGACAGGAGAGTTGGGAAAGGTGGATGAAGGGGGCGGCGGTACTGTAGCTAAATTTTTGGCTGCTTACGGGATGCAGGTCATCGACTGCGGCCCGGCAGTGCTTTCCATGCACTCGCCCTTTGAGATCGCGCACAAAGGAGATCTCTACATGACGTACAAAGGATACAAAGTTTTTCTGGGAAGCAAATGAGATGATTACGAGTCTCCGGCATTCAAGATCAAATTCCTAGATTGGGGGTGGAAAGAATGAGACGTTGTAACATTGCATTGCTAATAGTTTTGGTTGCCTTTGTTTTCATGCCAGTGGCTGTGTTCGCCGGCGGGCAGGGCGATGCTATTTTAGGGAAGTGGCTTACGGCAGGGGGAAAATCCGTAGTCGAGATTTTCAAGTGCGGAAACGAGTATTGCGGGAAGATAATATGGCTCAAAGAGCCTTTGGATAAAGATGGAAAAGAAAAGCTGGATACCAAGAACCCTGATGAGTCCAAAAGGAATAGAAAGATAGTAGGACTCCAAATCTTAAGCGGGTTCAAGTATAAAGGCGACAATAAATGGGGAGGAGGAAGGATCTACGATCCCGAAAAGGGGAAAACATACAAGTGCAAGGCAAAGCTCGAGGGAAACAACCTGAAGCTGAGAGGCTATATAGGATTTTCGCTCATAGGAAGAACCACCGCGTGGACACGCAAGGAATAGACAAGGAAGTCAAATCGCAAAATGCTGAATGACTATTTGAATTGACCCCTTTATAATATTAGGTGCAGGAGGTGGGCCTAATGAAAGCAATAGGGGTGAGTGAATTTAAAGCGTATGTGCTAAAGATTCTGAGGGATGTGGCTGAAACCCAGGAAGAGGTGATTGTGACTAAACGGGGCAAACCTATCGTGAAGATAAGTGCATATAGGGAAGCAGATAGCGAAGTCAAACCGGGTAAGCTCTCACACACATTAGTGTTTGAAAAGGACATTATTACTCCTCTTGGGCCTGATATGTGGGAGGCGGCCCGGTGAAGTATGTCCTTGATACTCACACCTGGATAAGAAAATGGCGCGCCCAGGAGGATTCGAACCTCCGACCTACGGATTCGTAGTCCGTCACTCTATCCAGCTGAGCTATGGGCGCGGGG
>JALVSJ010000459.1 GCA_027024445.1 Desulfobacterales bacterium | reverse complement strand
GTTAATGTTCGCCTGTTCAGCCATAACCTCGAGGGGGTCTTTTTCCCGAGGGTCATCAAGCTCCGCCAAGTCCTTGTGCCGATAAAGGGCATTGTCATCAATGCTCATCTTGGCATCAAGGGCAATTACGCCCCCCTGTTTCGTGATCACCAGGGGATTTATTTCAACCAGGCTACAGTCGTTTGCTACGAACAGCTCATAGACCTTTTTCATGACAGCACTAAGCTCTTTTATGGTATCGCCAGAGGGAAGTGGCGATAACCTGAAAATCAGGTTTCTGGCCTGGTATGGCATCCAGCCCGATGCCGGCCCCACTGGTTCATTGAAAATAAGGTCAGGGGATTGCTTGGCCACTTCCTCAATTTCCATGCCCCCCGATGGACTGAATATCATCGTAGGACAGGCATGCTTCCTGTCCACAGTCATCCCAAGGTAGAATTCGCTTTCTATATCCACCCCCTCTTCGAGCAGTACCTGGTGTACAGTGACACCCTCCGGGGTTGTCTGGGGGGTCACAAGGGGTTTGCCCAGTATATCAGAGACAGCGGATTCAGCGTCGTGGGCATTTTGAACGACCCTGACCCCGCCGCCCTTTCCTCTTCCTCCGGCGTGAACCTGGGCCTTCACCACCCACGGGGGTCCGGGTATCTCCTTTAACGAGTCTGGCAATTCATCAAGTGAGGTCAAGAGCCTCCCCCTAGGAACGGGTATACCCGCCTTTCTGAATAGATCTTTTGCCTGGTATTCATGTAGTTTCATTGAATCTCGCTCCTTTTAACCTTGGTTGTATTAGCAGGCATATTTATTCTGGGAGGAGGGGATTGTCAATGTTTAACGAAAATAAGTTATGGGGTTATAAGGATAGATTAGTGTATCTGATATTGATTATCCTAGAGTGAAGGTGTATTGTACAGAAGGTCCCTTTTGAAAGAGAGACAAAGAATTAGGGAATAGGCGTCATTTGTTGATGGTCATAGGTCAGTGGGGTCAAAACTCGGTGTAGGCTCAACAGGTCATGGGTTTACAATCACGTTTTAGAAAGTTAGGTTCCCTATTCGGGTCTGTCTTGGCAGGGGAACGGCATATTCCCTTCGCTACGCTCGCTGCGCCATCCATGGCTCCGCTCACTGCGGATTCCAGCCCTTCCGCTGTCCTGCTTCAGGGCTGAAATGACGCCGCTCCGGGAACATCCCGTTCTCCTGCCATTGCTTGTTGTTAAAAAACAGCTTTTGGACACGTTTGCTCATAGGTAATGAGTGAAGGAAGGTAACGAGGCGGAAAAGGCGCATCCCGAAGCTGAAAAGTATAGAGAAACTATGGCATCGTTGAAATCGGCGAGGCTAAACCCGTGAGTGCTGCTGATACGAAATGGCAAGATTTACGACAAATTGCAAAACAGTTTTCTCTGGATATTGTATATGCCTTTGGCAGTAGGGCAAAAGAGGCTGCCGGTTGGCTCGAGGGGGAGCTGGACCATCTCTCTTTTCCGGCTGGAGTGGATCTTGATATCGGGGTTAAGCCCCACAAAGGAATGAGGCTCGATATACGGGAGAAGGTCAAGTTGGCTCTCCTCTTGGAGGACTTGTTCTCAGCCCCTAGGGTCGACCTCGTTGTGATTCCAGAGGTTGACCCTTTCTTAGCCGCGAACGTGATTAGGGGTGAGAGGCTGTATGCCCTCGACAATCACCTAGCAGATGAATATGAGCTTTACATATTGAGGAAGGCTGGAGATATGGCCCCAATTGAGAGGAAAAGGATCGCCATGATATTCGGAGAGAGACCATGACCCCTACCAAGATATCTAAGAAGATAGTTGCCGATAGAATAGAGTGGATAAATAGAATGTTAGAAGAGATAGAAGCATTACCCTTGAATAGTTTTGACTCTTTTATCTCTGACAGGAGAAACATCTTCACCGCGGAGTCATGCTTAAGACGTGCCCTCGAGGCCTTGATGGACTTGGGTCGCCATATTCTTGCCAAGGCATTTGGAAAGGCTGTTAGTGAATATAAAGAAATTGGAAAGACTTTGGGAGAGTTAGGGGTCCTTTCAAGATCAGCCACAGATAAATTCAAGCAATTAGCTGGATACAGAAATCGCATGGTGCATTTTTACCACGAAATCACTGATGAAGAAATGTACCGAATTTGCTCTGGGGAACTCGCTGATATCAAGGGCCTTGTTGACGACCTCCTGGAATGGCTGAAAGCTCATCCAGACCTACTTGACGATACCCTCTGACCATTATTCAGATGTCCACTGGCCGGGAGTTCCAATATATCTTCCTTATCAATTTATCCCGATTATGCGCGAAGGCCAGTCGAATCAATTTAAGGCAATGGAATGTTCGCCCTGCCGCCGGCAGACGGGGAAGCAGCGTCGGGAGGTCCTTGGAAGACTGCATCTATCGAATGAGCCTCCCTTGAACTCTCGTGGCGGTCCGAGCAGGGATGCTCAGGTTATGAATAAATCAGCCTATCACAACTCCCTCAGGCATCCCGTATGGCCTGCCCGCCGGCCAGGCAGGCGGGGAGGACCGCCCCCCTGTAAGGAGTCAGATGCAGTCTGAAAAGGATCTTCCGACGCAAGATCATGCACCTCTTCAATCTCATCAAATCCGTGCAAGTCGTGCTCATCTCAGAAATAGGAACTCTCATAAATAGAGAGCTTCATCCTGGTTGACTGTAAGGGAATAAAGCGGTAAGCTTTTGTAAATTCAAAGGATTCAAAAAACTATGCTGAAATTTATCCCTCTTGGCGGCCTGGGTGAGATAGGCCTTAACATGATGGTATTTGAATATGGGGATCACATCGTTGTGGTGGATGCTGGTCTCATGTTCCCTGAGGACTTTATGCCAGGTGTTGACCTGGTCATCCCTGATTTTCAATTCCTACGAGAGAACAGGGAAAAGCTCAGAGCCCTCATTCTTACCCATGGCCATGAAGACCACATAGGCGCAGTTCCCTTCCTTCTGCGCGAGTTTCCTTTGCCCAACTATGGAACCGGTTTCACACTAGAGCTTTTGAGGGAAAAGTTGACGGAACATGGCCTGATCATAGGCGCGGATCTCAACAAGATATCGGCAGGGCAGGCCATCGAGATCCGGGATTTTCGTATCGAGTTTATTAGAGTAAATCACAGCATAGTAGACGGAGTAGGCCTTGCCATTCAGACACCCGAGGGAACTATCGTTCATTCAGGAGATTTCCGAATAGACCCCACTCCTGTTGACGGCCAGGTCACGGATCTGGTGAGATTTGCCCATTAT
>JALVSJ010000458.1 GCA_027024445.1 Desulfobacterales bacterium | reverse complement strand
TGAAGTCTGCCTGCCCCCCCTGCTCGAGCCTCCCACCCTCTACTCCCAATATTCTTGCGGGGTTAAGAGAAAGTTCCCTCACCGCTTCAGGCAGACTGATGACCCCTTCATCCACAAGTTGCAGAGTCAAAGACAAAGCTGTTTCAAGTCCAATCATACCCGGGGATGCTTTGTCAAATTCCACATCCTTTTCGAGCGGGCTGTGTGGAGCATGATCAGTAGCGATCACGTCTATCGTGCCATCCTTTAGTCCCTCCTTGACCGCTCTAACATCCTCCGCCGTTCTAAGGGGGGGATTTACTTTTGCATTGGTGTCATACCCCACAAGCGCACTGTGGTCCAGGGAGAAATAGTGGGGTGCAGTTTCTGCTGTCACACGAAGTCCCATATCTTTTGCCCTCTTAATTAGCTCCACCGATTCCTTGGTACTTACATGGGCAATGTGGACAGGACAATCCGTGAGTTTGGCGAGAGCTATCTCCCTATAAACCATTATCTCCTCACTCTCCGGTGGTATTCCCGGCAAACCTATTCTTGTGGAGATTTCTCCCTCATGCATTACTCCATCTCGTGAAAGATACATATCCTCGCAGTGGGATATCACCGTAAGGCCATAGAAGCTTGCATACTCCAGCGCCCTACGCATAAGTTCACTGTTGACAACGGGCAATCCGTCGTCAGACAATCCGACCGCCCCCGCCCCTCTTAGCTCACCGAACTCCGTTAGTCTTTCACCCTTCTGACCCACACTTATGCAAGCTATGGGATAGATGCGCACTAGGTCTGCCCTCTCTGCTTGTTCAAGGATGAATTCCGTGACAGACCTTGAGTCGTTGGGAGGCTCAGTGTTGGGCATACAGGCCACTGCCGTAAACCCTCCGGCCGCCGCAGCCAGAGCCCCACTGGCAACTGTTTCCTTATACTCATAACCAGGCTCCCGCAGATGCGCATGCATATCAATAAGCCCTGGAAAAACTAGCCTACCGTCTGCATCTATGATACGAATGCTTTCATCGGAGGCGGTAAATGTGCCCTTAGGAAGAATCTCACTTATTATCCCTTTTTCAACAATTATATCCTTGGTTTCGATTGTCCCTCCTAGAGGGTCAACAACTTTTCCGTTCTTAATCCACACTGTCACTTCTGGCACCTCCAATCAAGAGGTAAAGTATAGACATCCTTACTGCCACACCATTGGCCACTTGATCCAAAATAACTGATCGGTTTCCATCAGCCACGTCGGATTCTATCTCAACACCTCGATTCATGGGCCCCGGATGCATCACTATCGCGTCCTCTTTTGCCCTTTCAATAACCGCTTGACTCAGCCCGAAGAATCTCGAGTATTCTCTCAGGGTGGGAAACAGGAGTTTGCTCTGCCTTTCGAGCTGTATCCTCAGGACCATTACCACATCTTTTTCCTCTACGGCTTTTCTGGGATCATACTCCACATTTACGCCCATTGATTCAATCTCTACGGGCATCATGGTGGGAGGACCCGACACAGTGACTCTGGCTCCCATTTTCGTCAGTCCTATAATATTAGATCGCGCCACACGGCTGTGGGCAATATCCCCTATAATAGCAACGTTCAATCCATTGATTTTCCCTTTTTTCTCTCTGATTGTATATAGGTCCAATAGGGCCTGTGTAGGGTGTTCATTGACCCCATCTCCTGCGTTTATGACTCCTGCCTCCATAACTCTTGCCAACAGATGAGGGGCTCCGGTGGACGAATGCCTTAAGACAATGAGGTCCGGATTCATTGCTTGAAGGTTCCTTGCCGTATCCACAAGGGTCTCTCCCTTCACAATGCTGCTGGTACTGGCCGAAAGGCTCAGGGTATCTGCGCTCAAACGTTTTGCGGCCACTTCAAAAGAAGTCCTGGTTCTGGTGCTAGGCTCATAGAAAAAGTTGATAATACTCTTTCCCCTGAGGGTAGGTACCTTCTTGACATCCCGCTCAGAAATCTCTTTTAAAGACTCCGCGGTATCCAGAATCAGGTCTATATCTTCCACAGAGAGCTGGGCCATACCCAGCAAGTCTTTATGATCAAATCCTGCCATTATGAACTCCTGTTAGGGTGAAGACTATTAGACTGAAGAGTGAAGGTTGAAGGCTGAAGAGCGGGGTTTTAGGACAAAAAAAACTCCTTGCCGCTGGTGCGGCAAGGAGCCCCTCTCTAAAATAGGTACATACACTCATAACAGAACTCGTGTAGCTCCCACAATTATTTACAGGGTATGAAAAACTTTCAGGGATTTATCATAATCGCCACGGTCTGTGAAGTCTTTATTTGTTTTTTTCCTCCTCGACCTCCTCTTGAGTGCTACTATCTTCACCCTCTGCCTGCTGCTCCACAGACGGCTGCTCAGTAACGCCCGATACAGCCTTTTCCTGGGTTTCTCCAGCTTTCTCTTCTGCCTTAACATCTTCTTTTGGCTGCAGTTTGGCTTCGGCCTTAGCTTTCTTCTTCTTTTTTGCTTCCTCAGCAGAGACCAACTGAACAATAGAGATGGGAGCATTATCTCCTTTACGGCTTCCCTTCTTAATGATCCGTACGTAGCCACCTTGCCTGTCCATAAAGCGGTCTTTCAGCTCTTCGAAAAGCCTATGGGTGACCTGTTTGTCCATTATGTAAGCCAGCGCTTGCCTCCTGGCATGAAGGTCCCCTCGTTTGGCCAGCGTAATCATCCGCTCTGCAATGGGTCTGAGCTGTTTTGCCTTGGCATCGGTGGTTTCTATTTGTTCGTATTTAAATAAGGATGTGACCATGTTGCGAAACATGGCCTTCCTGTGGCTCGAATCTCTTCCCAGGTGTTTTCCAGCTTTTCTATGCCTCATTTCTTTCTACCCTCTTCTTTCGCATCCTGGGCCTTTCCAGGCCCTCCGGCCCCCTCTTCAGAGCCCTCCTCAGAATCCTCAGGCTTAGGAGGCACTTGAAAATTTTCCAACTTCATGCCCAGATGAAGCCCCATCTCTTCCAGAATAGATTTAATCTCATTCAAAGATTTGCGACCGAAATTCTTGGTCTTGAGCATCTCAGCTTCAGTCTTCTGGACCAGTTCGCCGATATAGGTAATATTGGCATTCTTGAGGCAGTTGGCTGAGCGCACTGACAGTTCCAGCTCCGAAACCGGCCTAAAGAGATTCTCATTCAAGGGCTCCTCTTTTTCTTCTTCCTCTTCCTCTACAGGCTCGGGTTCCTCCTCAAAATTAATAAACGGGGTCATCTGTTCTTTAAGAATCTTGGCGGCAAAAGCTACGGCATCCTCTGG
>JALVSJ010000457.1 GCA_027024445.1 Desulfobacterales bacterium | reverse complement strand
GTAAGCAGTGCCATGCCAGTACTCCTCACAAAGGGAAAAACACTCTCTCTGCCACAGCTAAATTGATAGTGGCCCTCGAGAAGCTGCGAGGAGAGTTTTCCCTGGAAGACGAATTGTTCAGCCCTCCCATTTCCACCATCGAGCCTACCAAGATAGAGGCCAACGTAGAGAACGTAAACACTATTCCCGGGAAAGGAGTATTTTATCTGGACTGTAGAATACTCCCAGGGTACCAGGTGGATGCGGTGGTTCAGGCCAGCAGACAAATAGCTGATCAAGTGGCGAAGGACCTTGGTGTGGAGATAGAGGTAGAAACGGCCTACCGCGAAGATGCTGCGCCCCCAACCCCGGTTGATTCCCCTGTGGTAAGGGCCCTTGCTGATGCCATAGGCACCGTAACAGGCCGCAAGGCCACCGCCATGGGAATAGGTGGAGGAACAGTGGCCGCATTTTTCCGCAAGGCAGGGCTGCCAGCTGCTGTTTGGTGCACTTGTCCTGATACGGCCCACCAGCCAAATGAGTATTGTCTCATCCCTGATATACTAACCGATGCCAAGGTGTTTGCTGCCATGGCAATGAAAATGTAGTCTCACGAGGAATAATAGTTTCTCACGAAACGCTCCAGCCTATTCATTGCCTCTAATAGGAGGTTGCTGCCAACTGTACAAGAAATGCGGATGCACCCTTTACCAGAGGGTCCAAATGCCTCGCCAGGAATGACGACAACCTGTTCTTTATCGAGCAACTCTAAGGCGAAGTTCATTGTGTCACGAGTAAGAGAATCTACGCTGGGAAACACGTAAAACGACCCGCTGCTGGGGTGCACTCTGATTCCAGGTATGGCTTTTAGGCGATCGTAGACCAACCCGCATCTTTCTTTAAATTCATTGGCCATATCTACAAATATTTCCCTGTCCATCTTTAGAGCAGCGAGAGCTGCCCTCTGCCCAATGCTACTAGGACAACTTGTGAAGTAGGTTGCTACCTTCAACACCTGATCTATTAGGACGTTCGGTCCATAACAGTAGCCAATCCTCCACCCGGTCATCGCAAAGGTTTTCGAAAAGGAGTTAATGACGATCGTCCTTTGTTCCATACCGGGTCTCTTATACAGGGAGTCATGCGAGCCCTTGAAGACCAGTTTATCATAGACTTCGTCAGATATGACTATAAGATCTCTTTCTACTGCTATACTAGCCAGTTCATCCAACACGCCAGATGGAACTGTCGCTCCTGTGGGATTATTTGGAGAGTTAAGAATCATCGCCTTTGTACGGGGAGTGATGGCTTTTTCAACTCGACGGGGATCAGGTATAAAACCGTCCTCAAATCTAGTTGAGACGTAACAAATCCTTCCTCCTGAAAAGGTAATTTGAGCTTTATATGAAGGAAAATGAGGCTCAAAGACAATCACTTCATCTTCTGGATCTAAGATTGCTCTCAAGGCTGCGATTAGAGCACCCATTCCACCATGCGTGACCATAAGCTGATTTGGTTCTAGCTCTATATCTTTTTCTACTTTGATATATGCGATGAGGGCATCAATTAGTTCCTCATCCCCCCTTGACGGGGTGTAATGAGTGTGACCCCTCAAAGCATCCTCCATGGAAGCCCTGATGACTGCCTCAGGCGTATCAAAGTCAGGCTCTCCTATACCCAGCGAAATAACATTGGAATAGGCTGCAGCCTTAAGAGACATTTCGCGGATTAGGGCTGGAGGCACTTCTTTAACGGATTGTGAGATCTTATTCTTAACAGGGGTCTTCATATGTAACCCAAGAGCCTTGGAATAAATAGTATCAAGTCAGGAAAGTATGTCACAAGTAGTAGAACACCTATTTCAAGAGCAAGAAAAGGCAGCACGGAACGTATAATAGTCGAAAACTCTAAACCTGTGACCCCAGCAACCACAAACAAGCACACTCCAAGCGGTGGAGTGAGTAGCCCGACGACTATATTTAACACCATGACAAAGCCGAAATGGAGCGGGGATATTCCCACTGTCGTAGCAACGGCTAAGAGGGTAGGCGCAAGTATAATGATTGCCGCTCCCCCCTCAAGAAACATGCCGATGAAAAGTAAGAACATATTCATCAATAATAAAATGATGTAAGGATTATTGGTTATGGCCAATAGGCCATGAGCTATCCGAGTTGGTATTTGCTCTGCCGTGAGAACCCACGAAAATATATTTGCCATTCCTATTATGAGAAGGAGGACAGCAGTAGTCGTGCCACTCTGAACAAATATATCTGCTATATCTCGTAGAGATAACTCCTTGTAGACCAAAGTCCCCAGCAAAAATGCATAGAGAACAGCAACTGCTGCAGCCTCTGTAGCAGTAAAAACTCCACCCAGTATTCCCCCTAGTATGATAACAGGCGCTAGCAGGGCAGGACCCGCTGATAATGCGGCCTTTCCAATGGTTTTTAGATTGAACGGAATTACTTCGCGGGGATAGTGATACTTGATTGCCATGAAATAGCTTAGTGCCATCATGGAAAATCCCAATAGAAGACCTGGTACAATGCCGGCAGCAAACAGGCTCCCTATGGACAGGCCTGTGGTCACTCCCATTATAACCATAAATATCGAGGGGGGTATAATGGGTCCTACTGTTGAAGACGCTGCTGTCACAGCAGCACTAAAACCTGGCTCAAAACCTTTATTGACCATCCCGGGGACCAAAATGGTTCCCATAGCTGCTGCATCTGCAACGGCTGATCCACTGATGCCTCCGAAAAACATGGACGCGACTATGTTCGTATGAGCGAGGCCTCCCGGGATGCGTCCCACAAGAACATTGGCAAAATCAATAAGTCGGCGCGTCGTTCCGCCCCTATTCATCAGCTCGCCAGCTAGCACGAAAAACGGGACAGCCATTAAGGGGAAGGAGTCAATACCTGTAAAGATCCTTTGTGCCATGACTGTCAGCATCATACCTTTTGCCCAAAGCCCAGCTAAAGACGTAAGCCCCAGGCAAATGGCTACGGGGAACCCAATAGCAAGTGTTAAAACAAATACTGAGGCAAGTAAGACTGTCACGGCCTTTTCCTAGAAAAATTGCTTTGTAAATCGGGGGATCCAGTAATTATAGCTGTGTGGTCAGTGGGTGATACTGGCCAATACTCGTTTAACAACTCTGCAATCAAATCAATAATCATCATTGATGCACCGACAGGTATTGCCAGATACGGAATCATCATGGAAATTTCCATTGCTGCTGAAAGCTGAGGGTAGTTGAAAAAAGCAAGACGAAAGCCTTCGAATCCAATAAGACCCAGGAAGCA
>JALVSJ010000456.1 GCA_027024445.1 Desulfobacterales bacterium | reverse complement strand
GAACTTGAATGTCGTATTTGCTCTGGCACAAATGGAAGATCGCATATATCTGGTGGCCCGGAGCAGAATTTCTGAAGTAAATGTAGGAGAAATAGCGGCAGCCTTGGGCGGAGGAGGCCACCCCCAAGCTGCCTCAGCCACCATAAAAAACAAGACTTTGGCCCAGGTCGAGCGCTCTATTAATACACTTTTGAGGAATAGGATTCGCCCAACGAGCAAGGCCAAGGATATGATGTCTTCCCCTGCCATATCAGTGCCCTCGGATGCTACAGTGAAAAGAGCCGCGGACTTGATGACTCGTTACAACATAAACGTGTTACTTATTGTGGACGACGAGATGCTCAAAGGGTATATCACCAGGCAAGTTGTGGAAAAGGCTGTATTTCTGGGCCTTGAGGACGCAAAGGTAGGTGATTACATGAACATCGAGTTCTCTACCGTTAGTCCAGAGGCCTCACTCAAAGAGGTTCAGGACCTGATAATCAAAAACAAGCTCAGGGTCCTACCAGTGGTTGAACAGGGAAAAGTGCTAGGTGTGATCACAAGGACAGACCTTTTGAACATTCTTGTGGGCGAACCGGTAGTGCCTGAACTCCTCATGGAGGAAAAGGTCGAAGGCCTTCAGACAAGAAGAAAAAACATGGCTAATATCTTGAAAGAACGCCTTCCCCGCAAGATCATAGATCGACTGAAATGTTTTGGCCATGTGGCGGATATGCTGGGCTATAACGCCTATCTTGTTGGCGGGCTGGTGAGAGACGTTCTCCTTCACAGAGAAAACTTCGATGTTGATATTGTAATCGAGGGGGACGGAATAGAGTTCGCGCACGAGTTTGCCAAACATTACTCCGCCAGAGTACGGAGCCACAAAAAGTTCGGAACAGCCGTCCTGATTTTTCCTGATGGCTTCAAGGTGGATGTGGCTACAGCACGCATGGAGTACTATGAGTCACCTGGCTCCCTACCTATTGTCCAGACTAGTTCTCTGAGGATGGATCTTTATAGGAGAGACTTCACAATTAACACCCTGGCCATAAAACTCAACCGCAGAGAGTTTGGAATGCTTGTAGATTACTTTGGAGGCCAGCGTGACATAAAAGAAAAAGTTATAAGGGTCCTGCACAACCTTTCCTTTGTCGAAGACCCTACCAGGGTCTTCAGGGCTATACGCTTTGAGCAAAGATTTGGCTTTAAGATCGGAAAACTCACATTGGCACTGATCAAGAATGCTGTTAAGATTGACGCCTTGAAGGAGATCTCCGGTCACAGACTCTTTACCGAGTTAAAGCTTATCTTGAGCGAGCCTGATCCCATCAAGGCCATCGAAAGAATGAATGAATTCAATCTGTTACAATATATAAATCCTGAAATTGTTTACACCGCGAAACTAAAGAAACTTCTTGAGGAGATAAAAAGCGTTATAGCCTGGTACAATCTGCTGTACATTGAGGAGCCGTTTGAGCAGTGGAAGGTGTACTGGTTCGGGCTCACCTCCCCTTTAGATCCGAAGGAATTCGCCAAATTGATGGAATTTATGGGCATGACTGACAACAAGAGCAGGGCCATGGTTTCACAAAGAGAAAAACTATACCAGCTTGCTAGAGCTCTCCATGGCTTTTCAGGAGACAACTATCAACTCTATACATTGCTTTGCACATATGATACAGAAATCCTTCTTTTCCTGATGGCCAACACCTCCAGTGAAAAGACGCGACGGCTCATTTCGCTTTATTTTACAAAACTTAAAGGAACACGGGTGGAGTTGACCGGAAAAGAACTAATCGCTCTTGGAATGAAACCTGGTCCCATTTTCAAACAGGTTTTTGAAGATATCCTGAAAGGTAGACTGAACCAGAAGATTCAGTCAAAGGAGGATGAACTGGCCCTGGTAGCACAACGGTACCGGGATAAGTTGCAAAAAGAACAGAGAACATCTGTTAAATAGTCAAGGACCATATTGTCCCTTACAAGGAGTACGCTTCTGTAGCCAAAACCTTAAATACAATCTTAATGGACTCAAAAAAAGTCATTAAGCAACACGACACAGTGTCGTCAATTTCAGGGAAAGGAGATCTATGGAATGTCGAAGAAACGGATTGTGAGCGGCATGAGGCCAACAGGAAAAATGCATCTAGGCCATCTGCATGGTGCACTGATAAATTGGAAAAACCTCCAACATGAGTACGAATGCTACTATTTCATAGCAGACTGGCATGCCCTCACAAGTGAGTATGCAGATCCCAGCATCATCAAAGAGACCACCTATGAAATTATAATGGACTGGATCTCAGTAGGTCTGGACCCAGAAATTTGCACATTCTTTATTCAATCAGAGATAAAGGAACACGCAGAATTGCATCTGATATTTTCCATGATAACGCCCCTGCCATGGCTGGAGCGGAATCCCACTTACAAGGAACAGCTCAGAGAGCTGACCCAGAGGGATGTGTATACTTATGGATTCCTTGGTTACCCGGTACTACAGGCTGCTGATATATTGATGTACAAAGCCCACGGCGTGCCAGTGGGTGAAGACCAGGCACCTCACGTTGAATTGACTAGGGAGATCGCCAGACGCTTTAACCATCTTTACACAAATGTCTTTCCAGTGCCAGACGTCCTTTTGACACCTACATCGAAACTCCTGGGTATTGACCGCCGAAAGATGAGCAAAAGTTATGGAAACGCCATTTTTCTTACCGACACTGATGAAGAAATAGACAAAAAGGTTAGCCAGATGGTTACTGATCCGCAGAGGAAAAGAAGGAACGATCCTGGTGATCCCGGGATCTGCAATGTTTTTTCTTTCCATGAAATATACACTGCCCAGGACAAGGTACAGGAGATTGACTCAGCATGCAGAAAGGCTGAGATAGGCTGCGTGGAGTGCAAAAAGTTGATGGCTGAAGGGTTGAAGAAAGGCCTAGCTCCAATCAAAGAGAAGCGAAAGGAATTGGAGGCTGACATCTCAAAGGTCAAAGATATAATGCGAGATGGATGCCAGAGGGCCCGCAATGTGGCCATGAGTACTATGGAAGAAGTGAGGGAGGCCGTGAAGTTGCCATGAATAAGAGTAAGGAGTCAGAAGGCAGGGGTTAGAAATCAGGAGGAAAGGGTTTGGTGGCCTCTTCAGGCACCCTAGCTGACTTGTAACTCATAACTTTAGATCACTCATAACTTATAACTCTTACCTTTCCCTATGGACTATCAAGTTAAACTTGAAATATTTGAAGGTCCTCTGGATCTGCTCCTTCACCTAATCCATAAGAACGAGGTGGATATATTTGACATACCCATTTCCACTATTACAG
>JALVSJ010000455.1:1544-3314 GCA_027024445.1 Desulfobacterales bacterium | reverse complement strand
TATCATGAAGGATCCTGCTGCCTATGAGCATATTGACCCTGCTGTGGTGGGAAATCGAAGGAGGGTCTTGGTATCTGACTTATCAGGGAAGAGCAACATCGAATACAAGACTCGGGAGCTCGGGATCAAGTTGGGCGGCAATGGATACACGAGTAGAAAGATTGTCGAAGAGATCAAACGGCTGGAGGATCAGGGATATCGCTTTGAAGCAGCAGAAGGATCCCTGGAACTGCTCATCAAAAAGGTGACAGGACAGTTCGAAGAACCCTTCAAGCTGGAATCCCTGAGGGTGAGCATTGAGAAGAACCGTTCGGGACCCAGTACATCTCAGGCCACCATAAAGATCTCAGTGGGTGATGATTACGAGATAACAGCCGCAGAAGGTGACGGGCCTGTTAACGCACTGGACAATGCTTTGAGAAAGGCCCTTACCAAATTTTATCCTGAAATCGCTGAGATGGGACTGGTGGACTTCAAGGTGCGCGTCATTGACGGAAGCGATGGCACTGCAGCGAAGGTCCGGGTCCAGATTGACTCGAGAGACTCAAAAGAGATCTGGAGCACTGTGGGGGTTTCAGAAAACATTATTGAGGCAAGCTGGCAGGCACTTGTGGATAGTGTGCAGTATAAACTTTCGAAGATTTTGAATGGAAAGGGTAAAGAGGAAACGAGTATGAGCCAATTCAAGGACAGAAAGGGTGAGGCAAACGCCGCGGATCAAGCCGCAGTGCAAGATCCGCGGCCTATGCTCAACGGATAACCTCCAGGGTCTCTTGTTTATGATTTGAAATAAGATTTGTTTTTAGGAGGTTGTCCAATGAGCAACAGAGTGATCGTTTTTGATACAACCCTGAGAGACGGAGAGCAGTCTCCGGGGGCCAGTATGAATGCCGCAGAGAAGCTGCGACTGGCCGTACAACTGGAAAAACTGGGAGTAGACGCTATTGAGGCGGGATTTCCCGCTGCATCCCAGGGAGATTTTGACGCTGTTGCCCTAATCGCCGGCAAGATAGACAAAGCAGAGGTGACAGCCCTAGCCAGATCGTCAAAGAACGACATAGACCTTGCTTGGAATGCCGTTAAAGCGGCTGCCAAGCCACGAATACACACGTTCCTAGCTACATCTGATATTCACATGGAGCATAAGCTCAAGATGTCTCGTGATGAAGTGCTTCAGGCTTCGGTCGACGCTGTTCGTTACGCAAAATCGTTTACGGATAACGTAGAATTTTCAGCAGAGGATGCGTCGCGCTCTGACAGGGATTTCCTGTGCAAGGTGTTTGAAGCTGTCATTGAAGCAGGCGCTACTACAGTGAATATCCCCGATACCGTAGGCTATGCCCTCCCACATGAATTTGGGGACCTCGTTAGATACGTGATCGGCCACACTTCCAACATTCACAAGGCAACCGTAAGTGTGCATTGTCATAATGACCTTGGGCTTGCCACTGCGAACACTGTGTCTGCACTCATGGCCGGCGCTAGACAGGTTGAGGTGACAATAAACGGCATCGGGGAGAGGGCCGGAAATGCCTCGCTAGAAGAGGTTGTCATGGTGCTCCATACACGCAGTGACAATCTCGGGCTCCGCAGTGGTGTAAATACTCGCGAGATTTACCCAACAAGCCGCCTGGTGAGCATGGTCACGGGTATCCTTGTCCAGCCCAACAAGGCTATTGTGGGAGCAAACGCATTTGCCCATGAAGCGGGTATTCATCAGGACGGGGTGCTAAAGAATGCCCAGACATACGAGATAATGAGCCCTGATAC
>JALVSJ010000455.1:1111-1534 GCA_027024445.1 Desulfobacterales bacterium | reverse complement strand
AACTTGAATACCTCAACGTGGTTAGTGGAACCGTGGCTGTCCCCACTGCCACAGTGAAGATGAAGATAAGGGGAGAAGAAGCCCAAAATGCAGGGTTCGGTGTCGGCCCTATTGATGCCACCTTCAACACCATTGCCAAGATGACGGGAAGCCGCTCTAAATTGATCCGGTTCACAGTGAATGCTATTACCGGTGGCATGGATGCCCAGGGCGAGGTCACGGTGCGGTTGCAAGAGAACGGTCTGGTTGCTCTCGGCAAGGGAGCGGATCCTGATATCATCACGGCAAGTGCCAAGGCATATGTAAATGGCCTGAACCGCCTCGAGTACCTAAAGCGAAACCCGGCCCTGTCGGCCAAGGATGTGGTGGTGTGACATTTTCGATGAAGAAACGGTCCCCTGCAAAGTGCCCAGAATCGGCCTT
>JALVSJ010000455.1:0-1101 GCA_027024445.1 Desulfobacterales bacterium | reverse complement strand
TCTTTAGATTTCTCCCTTCGGTCGAAATGACACGGAAGGACTGAGGCGCCAACTAAGAACTGAGTGCCTGATCCGCAGTGCCTGCCCGATGGTCAGGCGGGCTTGCCCGCCAGAATTATGGCGGGAGATGAGCCATGGATGGCGCAGCGAGCGTAGCGAGGGGAATATGCCCTGCCTGCGCCGAGGAATGTAACGGATAGGAAAGGAAATCGATCCATGGGGATGACAATCACTGAAAAGATCATAGCAGTTCATGCGAAAGTGGACGAGGTTAGACCGGGCGAATTTGTGGAAGTGGACGTGGATCTTGCCCTTGCAAACGATATCACGGCTCCTCTCGCCATAGAGGTGTTCCGCGGCCTGGGCGCAACCGAGGTCTTTGACCGTAAGAAAGTGGCCTTGATTCAAGATCACTTTATCCCTAACAAGGATATCGACTCTGCCCAACAGGTCAAAGTTATGGCTGATTTTGCCAGAGAAATGGGAATCGAGCATTTTTTCAATCTGGGTGAGACGGGGATTGAGCATGTGATCGTTCCTGAAAAGGGGCTTGTGGTCCCCGGGGACCTTGTGATCGGTGCCGATAGTCACACGTGCACATACGGTGCCCTTGGAGCGTTTTCTACGGGGGTGGGGAGCACAGACCTTGGGGTGGTGATGGCAACAGGCAGGATATGGTTACGTGTTCCAGGGTCAATAAAGGTTGAATACGTGGGCAATGTTCCCAGGTGGGTGCAGGGAAAGGACCTTATACTTGCCACCCTCGGCCGCATCGGTGTGTCGGGCGCAACCTACAAGGCCATAGAATTTACAGGTGAAGTAGTGGAAAGATTGTCCATGAGCCAGAGATTTACAATGGCAAACATGGCAGTGGAATGTGGAGCAAAAAACGGGATCTTTGCCCCTGACGAAGTGACCCGGGAATATGTCGCTGAAAGGTCTCCCAGGAATGGTCAATACTATGCAAGTGACGAAGATACGGAATATGAGAAGGTGGTGACAATTGATGTGACTGACATGGAACCGCAGGTGGCCCTTCCCCATTCTCCTGACAATGTCAAAGGGATCTCTAGTGTTAATGGCGTAAGAGTAGATCAGGTC
>JALVSJ010000454.1 GCA_027024445.1 Desulfobacterales bacterium | reverse complement strand
ATAAGAAAGGCCCAGTGCTCACGCGGACGAACTTCGGGTGTCTCTCTGATGTGTATACAGTCAATGTTACGCGGGGCTGTGAATTCCAGTGCGTATATTGTTATGCAAGGGGATATTCCATTGCCCCAGAAAGGGGCCACGTTATGCTCTATTCAAACCTGATCCCCAAGCTTCAAAAAGAACTGGATAGTACTCGTCGCCGCTATCGGGTGAAACGAGTGGCATTCAATACGGCATCAGATTCCTTCCAGCGGCACCCCGGCATACTTCAAGTTTCCCATGAGGCGATGAAACTGATCCTTGAAAGGGGTATTGCTCTATCCCTGCTTACCAAGGGGTGGATTCCTGATCGGTTCGTTGATTTGTTTTCAAAATATCCGGATTTTGTAAGTACCTCTATTGGCCTTGTTTCAACTTCCCGCCGATATCAGAAAACCTTTGAGCTGGGGGCAGCCACACCAGAAGAGAGGTTAGGCAATATTGATAGACTTAGATCTGCTGGAGTGCGCGTACAGGTGCGGATTGACCCTATTATTCCCTTTTACACGGACTATGAAGAAACCATTCATAAGCTTTTTGAGGAACTGGCGGCCAGAGGTGTAAATCGTGTTATTCTAAGCTACCTCCATCTGAGACCAGCCATATTCGGGCAGCTTAGAGAAGAGCTATCTTCTACTGCCTTCAGGCTGCTGCAGAGTTGTTTTGAGACCCAGCCGGTAATGGAGGTGGGGACCTCGACAAAGACAAGATTGTGTCCTGTCCAACTGCGCAAGAAGGGATACGCTCGTTTCAAAGACATTGGGAGACAGTATGGCATAGCATGCTTGATCTGCGCCTGCAAAAATCCGGACATGCCTGCCCAGTTGTGTACATCACAGTATAGGTCAAGCAAGAATCGGCAGGGAGTACCGAACCAGCTGTCACTTTTTCAGTGCTGATGGGGTAGAGTAGCGGAGTCCGGGCCTTGGTAGTGAGTTTACCGGACTAGAAAATGATCCTCACTCCACCTAGGTCCTGAACTGAGAAGGGATGCTTTTCTTCAGGTGCGCCAATAAATATGTTGTTCTTGGGAATCTGAAACTCTTTGGAGAGCTGATCGATTGTTCCAGGGCTAAAAGCGCCCTGCCTAACAACCAGTTCAACTTCCAGTTCTGGAAATATCTGATTAAGGGCCTTGAGGGCTTCCTTTATTTCGGTCTCCTGGTTTTCTGACTCTGATCTGTAAAGGTGTACCAAGAGAACCCGCCTGCTTGTCTCATTTTTCATCACGTACGCGAGCGCCTTGTGAAGCCTGTCAAGCCTACCTCCCCTGGCAAAAAGCATCACCCTCTGGTTGGTGAGAGAAAACATTTCGTCAATAATGATGGTACGCCAAACCAGTATTTTGGTCATAGCATAGTTGGCCGCGTGCAACAAAGAGCGCAGTATCGGGATTCTCATATACATTATGATCACAAGTAATACGGTTGGTATAAAATAGTGGAGAAAGAATAGAAAGTTTCTGTAGTCAATAATCACATTACCAATAATACCAAGAGATGTGGCCGAGATGGCAATAAGCACTGTCATCCACCCAGCTCTGTATGTTCTTTTGAGTTCTTTCCGCCTTATTTTAAGGAGGATATTTCCGATGCCAAAGAGTGTCATAACTCCCAGGAAGCTTATGGTATAAACACCTGCCAGAGACAGAAGCCTTCCTTTGGTGATTATGAGGATAGACGAGCACAGGAGAAAGAAGGTGATTATTATTCTGTGGAGAGTGCCTCTTCTATTGCTCTTAAGCAAGAACCTGGGAAAACACTGGTCAAGGGCCATTCTGTGAACAAGCCCCGTTACACCCACGAAACTTGTTAGCACAGCACCCGACAGCACCAGTACTGCATCGGCCACTACAACATCCTTAAAGAAACCTCCCCCGGTTTGGTAGGCGATATGTGAGAGGAGATGATCTTTATTGGCGATAATTTCCTCTAAAGGGAGCAGATTCAGAGATATCAACGAGGTCAGAGGGTTGAAAATGATGACCGCCACAAGCATATTCCTCAATGTCTTGCGAAACACTCCTTGAGCTTGTTCTTCCACAAAGTTTGCAGAGCTTTCAAAGCCGCTTACACCAAGTAGCGCTGAAGAAAACCCTAAGAAGAGTGCCACTAATAGCCCATTTCCACTCGGCAGCGTCTTGAGGTTCGCGGAGATGATGCTGAAGTCAGAAGGAAAGCTCGTAAAGCCAAGGATACAGAAAATAGTAAGCACTGATATATGAAAAATGAATATTCCCAGGGCCACAATAGCTGATTCAGTTATGCCTATAATGGTCAGGACGGCAAAGATAGCCAGTATGATAATTGTACCTTTTATAACCGCGATAGAAGGCCAGAGGTGGTGAAGGTATTCAATACCAGTTTTAGCAGAGATCACCGCTGTGGCTATGTAAGAAAGGATTGTCATGCAGGCTGCAAGGGATGCAGTGAACTTAGAAGTGCAGTTGAGCAGGCAGTTGTAAGCCCCGCCGTTCAGCGGAAGAGCTTCAACGACTTCTGTATAAATCTTCTTGTAAAGATAAAGCACCAGGCCCACGGCGACCAAAACCACCGGAGCCAGTACACCGGCATAGACCGCAGCAATGGCTGCCACGTAGAGGCAGGATGAAGTTATGTCATTGCCGCATATGGCCGTGGCGAGAACTTGGTTGAGCTTTCTCTTTGAACTGACCCCTCCGTATAGAAGTTCCGTCGGGGTGGGCGTTTGGCCGTGGTGCTTGATGTGAACAGTATCCATATAGATCGTGTTGGTTTACAAAAAGGCAAAGTTCCCAAATAAAGGGCAAAGAGATAGCCATTCTTGACAAAATATTTCAGAGGTTGCAAGTACTATTTCAAAAGAGTTCTCATTGTCTCAAGAACCAGCTCTTGTGTTTCTGGATTGACATTGCCATCGCAGGGGGAACAAAAGGATTGCATTAGTGGGGGGAAATTATCTAGGATTGTCCCCGAACTCTTGTAAGGCTGGATTTACCCCGCCTGCAAGAAGCAAGACTTCAGCTCAAGATAAATGCGACCCAAATAACCCCGGGTTCTCGCAGACCCTGGCTGTGTTCAACACAGGACTGTGATGTAGGGCCACGTTTGACATGAATATAGTCTTCTTTGGCATTATAGCGATTGCTTTTGCTGTGGCAGGATGGAATCAGCTCCATTGGGCGGGTGCAAGTGGTGGACCTTCGCCCATGGAGGCTTTAACCAAGGCCATGGTTAACTCAGCGGCAGATTCAGTGGAACTAGCCCTCGGACTGATCGGCGTTATGGCATTATTCCTGGGGCTTGTAAAGGTAGCTGAAGAGGGGGGGCTGTTAAGGATCCTGGCTCGCCTGATCAGGCCTCTCATGGTCAGGCTGTTCCCTTCGGTGCCTCCTGAGCATCCTGCCATGGGGGCCATGATCCTCAACATGTCAGCCAATGCCATGGGTCTGGGCAATGCGGCCACACCGTTTGGCATCAGGGCTATGCAGGAATTGGATAGGTTGAATGGGAGTCCGGGGACTGCAACGGATTCTATGGCCCTGTTCCTGGCCATCAATACCTCCAGTGTCACCCTTTTGCCAACCGGCGTAATAGCGCTGAGGGCGGCGGCCGGTTCTGCAGACCCGGCAGGTATATTGCCCACCACACTTTTTGCCACCATGTGCTCTACGGTTGTGGCGGTTATTGCGGCGAAGTTGTATGCCCGGGCATTCAGGAAAGACAGGCCTGTGGAGGCAGTTGGGATAAGGCCTGATCCTGTAGGGAACAGTGGTGATGGGGAGGAAGAGGCCGTCTACGGCTTGGAGAGCTATCCTGGGTGGATAAGCGTGTTAGCGCTCATTGGGTTGGCGAGCTTCATACCGGTGGCCGTAGTGTGGGGAAAATGGATTTCTCCATGGGTGATTCCATCTCTTATGTTGGGCTTTCTTGCCTTCGGGTTTGTGAGAAGGATCAGGGTATATGAGGTCTTTGTGGAGGGGGCGAAGGATGGCTTCAGCGTCGCGGTCAAGATTATCCCATACTTGGTGGCCATTCTCGTAGCAGTGGGAATGTTCAGGGCCAGCGGGGCCATGGACCTGATGGTAAGGTTGCTCGGGCCATTTACAAGTAAGGTCGGCATCCCGGCTGAGGCACTTCCCATGGCGCTTCTGAGGCCTCTTTCTGGCTCAGGTGCTTATGGCATACTTGCCTCTCTGATCAACGATCCTTCCATAGGGCCTGATAGTTACATTGGTTACCTGGTCTCAACCTTTCAGGGCTCCACAGAGACTACCTTTTATGTAATAGCCGTTTACTTTGGTGCTGTTCAAGTGAGACGGCTGCGTCATACCCTGTTTGCAGCCCTTACCGCAGACGCAGCAGGTATCATGGGTGCGGTGGTTGCCTGTAAGTACTTGTTTGGATAAGGGGGCAAAGGAGAGCTTACTTTATCGAATATTCTGAGGGCCATAAAGGACTAGGGAGTGGGCGGACAGATAGTTGTTGAGAAGATTTGTGGGCTTGAGAGCCTTTCTTGCAAACAGTAAATGTCTCTTATAAAATTTAAGAATTGGTAACAGAACTTAATTGCTAAATGAGGAACGATGACGGTGGAGCGACAATTGTTATCTGATCAATTGGAAAGGGAGTTGTGTCAAAGGATTGGGTACAGTTTCAAGGACAGGTCTATACTTTTAAATGCCCTTTGCCACGCATCCTTTTCTAATGAGCAGTCAGCATCCCAACTTACGAATAACGAGAGACTGGAATTTCTTGGAGATGCGGTGCTGGAGCTGGCAATTAGTGATTTATTGATGGATAGATTCGCAGATGCAGAAGAAGGTCTGCTGTCCAGATATCGAGCGACACTGGTGGACGAGGCGGGCCTGTGTCAGGTGGCAACAGCGATCGAATTGGGCAAATACATTTTTCTCGGGAAGGGAGAGGAAATAAGTGGGGGCAGGCAAAAGCCTTCCATACTCGCGGATGCCATGGAAGCACTCATAGGTGCCGTCTATATGGATGGGGGTTTTGAATGTGCCAAGAGTGTCGTAGTAAAACTTTTTTCTTCTCGCATCCAAAACCTTGGTAATAAGGAAATGGTTTATGATTTCAAGAGCTTGCTTCAGGAACTGACTCAGCAAGAGTACAAGACCATTCCTGTTTATCGCCTGGTTGAAGAATGGGGTCCACCCCATAACAAGGTTTTTCGTGTCTCGGTCAGTATACGGGGCGAAGTCGTGGCCCACGGGCAGGGGAAGAGCAAAAAGGAGGCCGAACAGCAGGCGGCAAGAATCGCATATAGAGCTATAAGCAAGAAATGAAAAACTTTATTGTGCCAATTTTCATACCCAATGTGGGGTGCCCAACCCGCTGTGTATTTTGCGAGCAGCCCAAGATCACGTCTCGGTCTCCGGGCATTCCTGGAGCCGAAGAGGTGTTTGGGATCATACAGCAGGCCATAAGGTCCAAGAAATACAGGCGGAGTAGGTATCGGGAGGTGGCCTTTTATGGGGGCACTTTTACTCGATTGCCCCAGGCCAGGATGGTTGAGTTGCTCCGAGCAGTAAAGCCTTTTATTCAGAAAGGGTATTTTCATTCGATAAGGGTTTCGACCAGACCTGATTCTCTTGAGCCAGAGCGGCTGGAAATAATGAAGTCTTATTCGGTTAACACAGTAGAGTTGGGTGCCCAGTCGCTGGATAATCGGGTGCTTGAGGCCTCAAATAGGGGTCACAGTGCTGAAGATACTATTGAAGGTGTGGCGAAGCTAAGGGAGATGGGTTTTTCTGTTGGGATCCAATTAATGCCAGGGCTACCAGAAGAAACCTCTGAGTCTTTCTGGCATACGGTGGAAAGGACAATATTGCTGGCCCCTGATTTTGTTCGTCTTTATCCCACCGTGGTAATAAGAGGCACCAGGCTTGAACAGATGTACAGGGCGGGCCAGTATGTAGCTCTTGGCCTTGAAGATGCGATGGAACTGTGTGCTCGTGCGGTTGAGCGTTTCGAGGAAGAAGGGATTCCGGTAATCAGGATTGGCCTGATGAGTTCTCCTAAGTTGCTTGAGAAAGGTCAGGTAGTGGCGGGACCATGGCATCCGTGCTTTGGCCACCTTGTCAGGAGTCATCTGTTCATCAAGAAAATCGCCCAGAAGATTTGTGGGCAGTTTGAGGGCAAACAAGTACAAGTAAATGTGAACCCAAGGGACATGGGCATGTTGCGGGGATATAAGACCGGAGGACTGGAAGACCTGGAAAAGGCCGCGGGCGTGAAGATACTTTCTGTAGTACCTGATGCCTCTGTTCCCTGCAGCGATATAAGGGTGCACTCAAAATGACATATAGATCCGGGTTCATAGCCATTGTGGGGCCACCAAATGTGGGCAAATCAACGCTCCTTAACAGCATCTTGGGCAAGAAAGTGGCCATTGTCACGGCGAAGCCCCAAACCACGAGAAACAGGATCACTGGCATTTACACAGGTGAGAACTTTCAAATGGTTTTCATGGACACCCCAGGGATACACAAGACCCGCACCGCGCTGCACAGGTCTATGGTGGAGTCGGCCAAAGCGGCCCTCAAGGAGGTGGACATAGTACTGGTGATGACAGAGGCCTCTGATATCGTCTGGGAGGAAACCTTGCCGGTTATCAACGCCCTCAAGAAAGTGGGAAAACCGGCTGTACTTGCAATCAATAAAATAGACAAGATCAGAAAAAATATCTTGCTTCCTTTCATAGACAGGGCTAGAGAGGTGCATGACTTTGCAGCAATTGTGCCCATATCTGCTCTCACGGGCCTGAATCTTCACGAATTGATGGGGGAACTTAAGGCTCTATTAGAGCCGGGACCGCAGCTTTTCCCGGATGATATGGACACAGTCCAGAGCGAGGAATTCCTCATCTCTGAGATAATACGAGAGAAGATCTACCTCTTCACCAGGAAAGAATTGCCCTACTCGTGTGCAGTGACCTTGGACTTTATCAAGGAGGATCCGGAGAAGAATTTGCTCACCATTGCCGGGCGTATTCATGTGGAGACAGAGTCCCAGAAGGGGATTGTTATTGGCCGTGGAGGACGCATGATAAAGAATATTGGTCAGGCTGCGAGGGAAGAACTGGAGGCCAGATTCGGAGTGAAGGTGTTTTTGGATCTAATTGTGAGGGTAGAAAAGAACTGGAGCAAGGATGCAAAGGCCCTTCGCAGATTGGGATACTGAACCAGAAAAGCCACCCAAAGGGTGGCTTTTCTGGTTAGGAGAAAAGAGTAGTCATCAACTTTTGTCATATTAACCATGCAATATGCTTGCCAGGTTTCAAGATCTTCTCGGTTTTTTTGTAACATGCTGAAATAATTACCTTTTTAGTCTATTAGAGATAATCTTGCACATTGTGTTTACAATTGGCTGGGTACAAAATTTTGTACCGACGAAGTCGGGGCCAAGGTGTTCGTGCGGATAACATATTGTAATAACGTGATAAATTACGGTACAAAAAATTTGACTTTATATGACAATATTATACTTCTTCATTTTATGCTGCATCAGGCTCTTGGTGATCCCCAGTTTGGCAGCAGCGTGGGCCTGCACATAGTCGCATTCGCTCAATGCCTTTCTGATAAGTCTTTCCTCAATCTTTTCCAGAGCTTGAGGTAAAGGCATACCGGGAGGTACGAATCTCTCTGCCTCAAGTTCCACCTTGGCATTGGTCAATTCTTCGGGCAAATCGTCAGTTGTGATTATCCCCTCGCTGCATAGCACGACGGCCCTCTCAATAACATTTTCCAATTCCCTTACATTGCCGGGCCAATCATAGTTATAAAACGCTTTCCATACCTCAGGGTGAAGCTCCACCTGCCCTCTGCCTTCGTCCTCTGAGTACTTGTCCAGGAAATGCTTTACGAGCAATGGAATATCGTCCCGCCTTTCTTTCAAAGGTGGTACTTCTATTTGAATGACATTGAGCCTGTAAAAAAGGTCTTCCCTGAACTTGCCGCTGGCCACATCCTCCTTTATGTTGCGGTTTGATGCAGAGATGACTCTTACATCCACCTTGATTGTCTTTGTCCCGCCGACCCTTTCAAACTCCATTTCCTGCAATACCCTGAGAAGTTTGACCTGCAGGGAGGGAGGCATGTCTCCAACTTCATCCAGGAAAAGGGTGCCTCCATCGGCAAGCTCGAAACGACCCTTTTTCATTGCCACTGCACCGGTAAATGCGCCTCGTTCGTGTCCAAAAAGCTCACTTTCAAGCAGTGTCTCAGTCAGGGCGCCGCAGTTTATGGACACAAAGGGGCGGTTTTTTCGCGAACTGGAAAAATGTATTGCCTTGGCAATAAGTTCTTTACCAGTGCCGGAAGGCCCTGTTATGAGGACCGAGGCCTTCGAATCAGCCACCTTCTCAATGAGATCATAAATCCTCAGCATGGGCTTGCTCTTGCCCACCATATTCCCGTAGCGGAATCTGTCAGAAAGGGCCTTCTTTAAGAGCCGATTCTCTTTTATGAGGCGATAGTTGTCCAGTGCCTTTCTGACGGTGAGCTTAAGTTCCTCGTTTTGGAAAGGCTTTGTTATGTAATCATAGGCTTGTTTTTTCATGGCCTCTACAGCCATTTCAATGGTGCCGTAAGCTGTCATCATTATTACGGGTAGGTCCGGATTGATCTTCTTAGTGGCCTCTAAGAGATCCATACCACTCATTCCGGGCATCTTCATATCCGTTATGACAAGGTCAAGATCAGAATTCCTTATGATATTCAAGGCCTTCTCCCCCTTGTCTGTAGTGATTATCTCATAGCCTTCAGGGGCGAGAAGCGCCTCTAGCACCAGCAAGTAGTTCTTTTCATCATCTACGATTAAAATAGTCTCCATTGCGTTTAGCTCCTCGCTGCGTAGATTCGCATACTCCCATGGGTCTAGTGAACAGGGCCTTGCTTGGGCAGGCTAACGGTAACAGTGGTCCCTTCTCCCTGTTGGCTTTCTATACTGATTGTACCCTGGTGAGCCTCTATTATTTTCCTTACTATGGACAGCCCAAGGCCGGTACCTTTTTCTTTTGTGGTGAAAAAGGGATTGAAAACGCGGTTTAAATCGTTCTTACTTATTCCCCTGCCAGTATCTTTGATTTTTACTACGTAATTGCCCTTTGCCTGTTCGCCGATAATTTCAATTGTCCCTCCTCCAGAAGTTGCATGCATGGCATTAATGAAGATATTCAGGAAAGCACGGTACAACATCTCCGGGTCAGCCTTAATTGGGTAATTTTTCCCGTCCAGGTTCTGTTTAACTTGGACTTTGGACTTTTCTAATTCAGGCTGCAGAAAGCTAATGTTCTTATTAATGATTTGTGTCAGGGAGCAGTCTTGAATATTGGGTTTCTGGGGTCTGGCAAAATCCAGAAATTCGGTAACAATTCTGTTTAGCCTGCTGGATTCTTCCACTATCACTCGCGAGAGTTTTTTCTGGCTATCATCTGCATTGGGCAAGGTGCCCAGTAATTCGGCCGTGCTGCGGATTATTCCAAGGGGATTTCGGATCTCGTGAGAAACACCAGCCACCATCTGTCCCAGAGCGGCTAACCGTTCTGCCTGGTGTAATTGCTGTTCCAGTTCCCTCTGTTCGCGCGCTCGCTGTTCAATGGTTATTTCCGCCTTGTGGACTATTAGTAGAAGGGCGAGAAAGATGAGACCCATGATGACCAAAGACAGGCCAAAGATAGTATACTGGAATTTGACAATTGACTGATAAGGTTTAGTGAGGTCCTGGATTACCTCAAAGACCCCCAGAACAAATTCCGTTTCGCCAATATAGGGGTCTATGCCCCTGAAAGGAATATAAGTTCGAAGTTTTTTTTGTCCTCCTATTAGCTCTATCCCCAAACCCCACAGTTCTTTCCTGCCCGATAT
>JALVSJ010000453.1 GCA_027024445.1 Desulfobacterales bacterium | reverse complement strand
CTTTAGCACTGCCCAGGCTTCGGCAGCGGTTGGTTATAGCTATGCTCAAGGTCTCAAACTTGCCCGCCAACCTAAGATACAGAAATGGATTGAGGAGCTTCGGGGAGACTTGACTAAGGAGTTCCGGGCTACTCTTGTCCATCACGGCAAGAAGGCCGTCAAGGAAATGTTCCGTATCGGCTTGGATCCGAACGAAGATAGTAAGGTAAAGGTAGTGGCGCTTAAGACCATAATTGAGACCTTGGCCAAGATAACGATAAGCCAAGAACAAAAGCAGATGATGCTTGATGAGATGGTCAAGCCTGTGATAAAAATGGAGGTGCCTGCAATTGAGCAGCAGCCGAAAGACGAGGATACCGAGAAGTCAGTTAAACATTGACCTCATAAGGGATTATAAGATTACCTTTAATAGTGAGCATGGAGCTAGGGTGCTTGAAGACTTGGTTGAGTTTGTAGGCGCAGACAAGCATTGCTTTGACAAGGACCCTATTCAAACAGCCTTCAATCTTGGGCAGAGGAACGTAATTCTGCGCATTCGAGAGCTTCTTAATATGGTATTATAGATGTCTATTCTTGAGCCATACATGGTCCCATCTACAAGGGTCGAGCAGATGAAGAAGTACCCTAACATATCCTCCGTTGAACAGGCCCGTCAATTTTGTTTATTTGACCTTTTCTTTTTGTTGGTGGTTGTCCTTGGACGGCACGACGCCAATCACGACTGGATATATGATAGATGCAGGATGGTGCAGCTTGAGCCGGACGGGTACCTCGATCTTTGGTTTAGGGGAGGATACAAAAGCAGTGTTATCACCTGCGCCAAGACGATACAAGACATTCTTCATAATCCTGAGATAACTGTCGGTATTTTTTCTATCAATAAGCAGATAGCCCGTGGGTTTTTGCGTCAGATTAAACGGGAGTTTGAGGGTAATGAGAAGTTACGTGCCTTGTGGCCTGATGTGTTGTGGGAAAATCCAAGGAAAGAGGCTCCTAAGTGGACAGAACAGGAAGGGATTGTGGTCAAAAGGAAGGGTAACCCAAAGGAAGCAACAGTGGAGGCAAACGGCCTTATCGACTCATTGCCCACTTCACGGCACTATGACTTGCTTGTGTACGATGATCCTATTGATCAGAGGAACGTCACCACCGAGGATCAAATGCGTAAAGTTGTGGAGGCATGGGAGTTGTCTCTAAACCTTGCCAAGACTACAGGGAGTCGCTTCCGTTATATTGGAACTAGGTATCATCGCAATGATCTTTACGCCACAATCATTGAGCGTGGGGCTGCGAAGCCCAGGATATTCCCTGCCACTGATAATGGTAAGCCTGATGGCAGGCCTGTTCTTCTGACCAGGGAACAGCTTGATAAGAAGATTCGGGAGATGTGCCATTATACGGCTTCAGCGCAGCTGTTCCAAAATCCACTGGCTGATAGTGCACTTGGATTTGATGTTGGCGATTTGCGTTTTTGGCCTGCCGCTGAGCATGATTTTCTAGTTAAGGCAATTCTTGTTGATCCTGCACACTCTAAGAAGGAACATGCGGACTACACGGCTATGATTGTGGTGGGTAAGGGTCATGATGATAACCTTTATGTGGTGGATATAATCAGAGATCGCTTTAATCTTAGGGAGAGAGCAGTTACTCTGCTTGACCTGCACAAGCAGTATCGGCCTTATGTAGTTGGCTATGAACGGTATGGTCTGCAAGCTGATATTGAATACATAAAGGAAGAAATGGATAGGCGTAACTACCGTTTTGATATTAAGGAGTTGGGAGGGCAGGTTTCGAAGAAGGACAGGATACAAAGGCTTGTGCCCTTGGTGGAAGAACATAGGCTCTATCTGCCTTCCAAGGTTCCTTACGTGGCTTTGGACGGTAAGGAATATGACATGACACGTGTGCTTGTTAAAGAAATGGAGGACTGGCCTTTCGGGCAGCATGATGACCTTGTGGATGCTCTGTCCAGGGTATTTGATGTCAAGCTCCCAAGCGCCAGGGAGCAGGATATTAAGCGGAAGGTCATGGCCAAGTGGAGGCGAAGGAAATACAATCCCCTTGAGATTAGTGCTTTATAGACTTGAAGGTTGGTTATGCAAAAGTATAGGAGAAAGCCTGTGATTGTAGAGGCTGAACGATGGTTTAAGCTAGGCGATGTTAAGGAAGCCCCCATTCTTGGCTGGGATAAGTCTGATAAGCGATTGTGCTTTTATTGTGGAAAGTCTTTTGCAAAGCATGGAAGATGTGAGACTTTGGAGGTTTATTACGTTGTTTGCCCTGGCGACTATATTATTAAAGATGTTGAGGGCGAATTTTGTCCATGTAAGCCTGACATTTTTGAAGAAATTTATGAAAAGTTGTAATATATTTGACATTATTGGCGAATCCTGTTAAACAGATTTTAAAACCTTTCGAAAGGAGAAAATGTCATGGGATTTGGCGGTGCACCATCTCCCCCACCTCCACCACCTGAGCCCCCCGCAATGGGTGACCAGGATACCTTGGAAGCTCAAAGGGCAATGAAGGAAAGATTACGTAAACGCAAAGGGTTGGCAGCAACCATATTGACAAGTCCTTATGGGACTGGGATGAAGACAGGTGGCAGCTCTATCCTGGGCGGTTGACGCAGACAAGGTCATTCAACGCTTCCATGATCTTAAGGGCAAAAGGACGACATGGGAGACGCTTTGGGATGATATAGCAGACTATATCCTTCCCTCTGCCCAATCCATTCTTGGCGATCAGACACCGGGACATAAGAAAGGTCAACTTCTTTTCACCAATGCGGCAATCCAGGCTAACAATTTCTTTGCCTCTGGCCTTTACAGCCACCTGAATAGCCCACCGTGGTTCAAAATTTCTATGGACGATGATCCTTTCTGGGCTGATATGGCCACAAGGAGACTGCACGATATAATTGCAGGCTCCAACTTCAACATGGCTATTTATGAACTTTACCGAGCCCTGGGTGCACTAAATACTTGTGCCGTTTACGTTGATATGCGTAAGGAATATCAGCAGGGCGGAGTGGTGTTACCAAGGCTTAATTTCAGACCGCTTTATGCCAAGTGGTATGTTTTTGAGGAGGATTCGAGCGGCCAAGTCAGCCACCTTTACAGGCAGATATATCTTACAGCACACCAGGCAGTGCAGGAATTTGGCAAAGAAGCTGTGTCGGATGAGATCATCCAAGCCCTGGACGATACGCAGACAAAATATTTTGAGTTCTTGCAATACATTTTTCCAACACCAGAGGACCCAATAAGGGCCTATGGTTCCGTATATATCCAGGTAAAGGACCACAAGATTGTCAGGCAGTCGGGCTATATGGAAA
>JALVSJ010000452.1:927-9968 GCA_027024445.1 Desulfobacterales bacterium | reverse complement strand
GGAACTACGGCCTCTAACCGGTGATGGCAGGTATGTTTTCCCCAGCGTTCGCACTAATGATAGACCAATGAGCGAAAACACCCTTAATGCGGCCCTAAGGCGACTTGGCTACTCAAAGGATGAGATGGTGGCCCATGGTTTCAGGACCATGGCCTCAACACGGCTGCATGAAATGGGCTGGCCATCGCATGTAATAGAGACACAGCTGGCCCACATAGACAGAAACTCTGTTCGGGCAGTCTACAACCGCGCAGAATATCTGCAAGAGCGTATCCGCATGATGCAGGCATGGGCAGATTACCTGGATGCACTGAAAGCCGGGGCAGATGTTCTGCCATTTAGGATAAGAGCGAAACAGGGCTGAGTAAAGTTCACCCAAAATCAATATCCCGAGAATAGGGTGAGCTGGCTGAGAAAGGCGAAATACCGAACAGGTTTTCATCGGGTAGAGCTACAGGAGGCGCTGAGATGTCAGACAAAACATCACAGAACAGTGCCCTAAAACCTCTTAACCCTTCTTCCGCCGCTGAAAGGCACGAAGATTCCGGTGGTTATGGAGGACCTGAAACTATCACTATTGATGGCAAAGAGCATATATTCACCCCTGATGGGAGCTGTGGCGAAAATGCAACCTGCCTTAAGCCTGAATGGCAAAAGGAGTGCTGTGAGGAGGCAAAAAGAAAGGGATTTATTGGGCTAGACCATTTGGCCTATATCTTGGGTGCAGATGATGAGTATACAGAGGAAGAAATTTTGAGACTCTGGAAGAAATACCAGATCGATATTAGGCGATCTGCAAAACCGGACGTATCAACAGTGGCGAAGAGCGCAGCCGTTTGGCAGGCTTTGCTTGAAAGATGGGCTTTTGGCACGGTTGCGGGCGTACAGTCTAAGAGCTTTAATGAAATAAGATACCTCCCAATATATGCCTACGATCCGGAAACTGGAGAACTAAAAGAGTATGATAGAAAGGCCAAGAGGGGAGTGGCCTATGTGAAATTAGATGACGTTAAAAGGTATTTTTCCGTGTATAGAATTCCTTTACCAAATACCCTTTTTGTTGTTTCGACCAGTGATATTGAAAAGGCTGAAGAATTTATAAAAGGGCTAAGGGTAGAAGTAGAAAATGACTCTGAAATTACTATCCAGGAACCTGGAAAACCTGCAGCCCATTATCACTATGGTAACATGGGCTTTAGGAGTGAAAAGGACCAAATCTGGAAACTATTAATCGACACATTGAAGAACCCGCCTCATCTTATAAAGCTCCCGCCAAGGAAATTATCTAATGGTGAGCCGAACAGGGATTACGACAATCGACAGAAAAGGCTAAGCCATTTAAACAAAAAACTAATCTCATTTTTCAACAAGAATTATTCCCTCGGTTTGCCCAATAATTACAAGCTATATCGGAAGTATGAACCCGAAGGGTATGGCACCTACTATTTTATATTTAAGAGGCCGTGGCCTGTGGCTATGAGCCGTTTCGATAGGATGGACAGGGAAACCCTCTTAAAAAAGATTAACATGTTACTGGAACAGTGGCACAATTCGAAAGAAGGTGACCAAAGTGATCTGAACGCTAACCTTTTCCTCGAGTTAAAGGAAGCATTTTCCGTTGCGAAAGAGAAGGGATATATAACTGAGGAGGAAACAGAAGAGCTTCTTTATCAAGAAAAAGACACAGCCGTAAGGGAAGTATATAGAGAAGATCAGACAAAATGGGATTTTTCAGCTTCGTAACGGAAATTTCCTGACCCGCCAATTATCTCCTTTCGATTTTTTATTCAGTGTCATTTCAACCAGTTAAGCTCAGTTTTCCGATTCAAGATCCGAAATCTCCACCTTCCTATATAAAGACATTTTAGTAGATCAGGAGGGTGAACTCATGAGCCGAACCAACACAAATTGGCTGCCCCATAAGAGGGCTGATCTCAAGCGGGATTGGCACACAGAGCATCTCGCATCAGAGAAGAGTTTTATCGGAAGGTTCCACAGCAGGGGAGATCACTGTAAGGAGGAAGTGGAAGGGGGTGGCCAGAATGACTGAAAATGACAGGCTTTTGAGACTGTGGCAAGTACTAGAAATTCTGCCGATAAGCCGATCCGCGTGGTACCAAGGGATTAAAGCTGGCAAATTTCCTAAGCCGGTTAAACTAGGACCTAGAATAAGCGCCTGGAAGTACAGTGACATTATACAAATCATCGAAAGGGGGGTGGAGGGCGATGAAGGTTAAGGATTTTCTTGCCCGCCTTGAAGGCGTCCGAAAAACTTCGGGGGGTTGGATGGCCCTCTGCCCTGCCCACGGGGACGAACATGCTAGCCTATCGGTTAGAGAAGGCGAAGGCGGCCGTATCCTTGTCAGGTGCTTCGCTGGTTGTAACGCTGAACAGATTATGGGCGCACTGGGTTTGAGCTTGAGAGCCCTTTTCAATGATGGTGGGGACAAGGTGATCTATCAGGTCGAGAAGCCTCGAAAAGGGGCAGGAGTTGCCAAGAGAGCAGCGAGAATCCTGGAAGAAGCGATGCCAGCAAGCCCAGACCACCCATACCTTAGGATTAAATCAGTCAAGCCATATGGGATCAAACAGCGAGGCAAAGTACTGGTTATTCCATTGCTCGACTGGCAGGGTGATGTTTTTGGCTTGCAGTGGATACGTCCTGATGGTTCAAAGAGGTTTTTATCCGGAAGTGAGGTGAGTGGGCACTTTTTCAAAATTGATGGAGATGAGGACCGGATATTCATTGTCGAAGGCTATGCGACGGGCGCAAGCGTTCACGAGGCCACAGGCGCTACCGTAATCTGCGCTTTCAATTGCGGAAATTTGCTCTCGGTTGCAAAGGCGGTTCGCCGGGCGAATACGGGCACGAAAATCATTCTTTGCGCCGATAATGATCAATGGACCCAAGGGAACCCCGGCCTCACGAAAGCCACCGAAGCAGCTAGAGCTGTAGGAGGGTTGCTTGCCATACCGCAATTTCGGGACACGAGTGCCAGGCCCACTGATTTTAGTGACTTGCACCAGCAGGAAGGGCTAGACGTTGTGAAAAGGACTCTATCCACGGCCAAGCCCCTGACAGGGCTTAAGCTGACCCCGTTGTCGGAGATTGAAGCAGAACAGATTGAGTGGTTGTGGGAGCCCTACCTTCCCCAGGGGAAAATAGTGTTACTTGAAGGCGACCCGGGAATCGGCAAAACATGGGTCGCTCTTGCAATCTGTGCAAAGCTGGTGGGCAAAGGTCATATAGTGGTGTATGCCTCATGCGAGGATGGCACAGCCGACACCCTCAAGCCGCGCGTTCAAGGAATGGAACCAAGGCTCGATCTGGACCGCTTCCTAATTTTGGAGGGGAAGCAGGGCAAAAATGGTATCACTGATGTCTTCACGCTAAAAGATATCAGTCTTTTAGAACAAACTATCAGAGCGTATCGTCCTTCTCTCGTCGTGCTTGACCCAATCCAGGGATTCGTCGGTGCAGACGTGGACATGCATAGGGCCAATGAAGTCCGAGCGAGACTGGCTCGGGTAGTCCGTCTGGCGGAAAAATACGGTTGCACGTTCGTCTTAGTACGGCACCTGGCGAAGGGAAAAACCGAAAGGGCTATTTACAGGGGCCTAGGCAGTATCGATTTTTCCGCCGTGGCTCGGAGTATTCTCCTGGTGGGGGAAAAGGGAGGGCAGAAAGTTATGGCGCACGTGAAAAGCTCCCTCCGCGAAAAAGGTCCCTCCCTCGCGTTTGAGATTATTGAAGGGAAATTCTTCTGGGCAGGTGAAGTGGAATTAGACGCGGCTGACCTCCTAGAGCCTGAAGAAAGAAGGCAACACAAGGCAAAACTAGAAGAAGCAAAGGAGTTTTTGTTCGAGACTTTATTTCGCGGCCCCGTGCGCCAGGAAGAGATTAAGAAACAGGCCAAGTCACTGGGGATCTCCGAAAAGACCCTTAGACGCGCAAAGGATAGGCTGGGGATTAAATCGAGGCCAGACCGAGATGAAGAAGGGAAGATCCGTGGATGGCTCTGGGAATTACCCCCAGATTGCCAACCAGCAACTCGTCCCCTAAAGGCAATAGATGGCCATCTGGACAGAACGCCGGAGACCCGCATGGACACTGCACTTCATCCAGATGCCCATACTCGTTCACGTGGCCATGTGGATAAAGGTGAAAAATATCAATCCGTTACACAACCCAAGCCAGATGGCCAAGTACGGCCCTTAGGAGATTCTCCTTTAAATGGGCACCTGGATATGCCAAAGGAGGCTCGCTTTCCTAAACCTAGCGAGTGCCGCGCCTGTCACGGCAATGAGTTTTGGCTCTCGGAGTACGGGACATGGGTTTGCAGAACTTGCCATCCACCTCAAGACGACAATATGGGAGATAGCATTGAGATACAAGATGCTTCGATGTCATAGGGAGGGGTAATGATACACTTGCTTCACGAACTTCAAAGACAAGGCTTCAGCATTACATTGAGTGGCAGCAACCGTCTAGTCGTAACGCCAAAGGAAGAGCTGACCCCGAAGCTTGCGGAAGAACTCAAAGCCAACGAATCAAAAATCATAAGCATCCTCAGGCCAAGTAAGCTCGATAAACATCCCACTGAACCACGCCAACCAGAAGACGCTGTAAGCCAGAGGAAGACCAGATACCGCGGTGGTAAGCGTCAAACCAATATTATCGGCCTTGACGCCTCTCAGGAGCCCACCTACCTGGCCAGCAGACAGGGGCGGCGGTGGTGTGAAGGCTACCAGCTACCCCGCTATGTCTACCTGGATGTCTGCAAGCGGCACCTGGAAGAAGCTGATCCTAAATGTATGGGCTGCAAGCGCTTATCCAAGGAAGACGTTGAGATGTGGATGGACGCCTATCTAAACAAAGCTATTGCAAGGTTAAATGCTCGTTATAGTCCGTGTGGTGCAATAAACTGGGACAAGCCAGGGGCCCGAGAGCAAATAGATCGGCTTGAAAAAGCAATTACGCACTCATTCTTGCAAGGCGATTTGGACGGCTGCATTGAGGCCGTAAATCAGTGGGAAGCTTTATTTCGGGAGTTAAAGGTGTCTTCAAGGGGTGTCAAAGGAACGTCATAGGCGGGCCATTACGGAGGAAAGACCAGATGACTCAAGAAACAGCTATCCACGGTTGGGAAAACATAGCTCGTTTTTTTGGGGTGTCGAGAAGGACCATCCTGAGACGGAGGACTGAATTATGTGAATGCGGTGCTGTTTTTTATCTCATGAAAGGCCGACCTCCGCGCCGCACCGCTTGCGCATTTCCAAGCATGTTGAAAACTTGGATCACTTTGAAAGCGTCAAAAGGAGAGGGATTTTAACAATTGTGGAGTTTCTCCTTTCGTGCCGAATTTTAAGCACGTGCCTCTTTGCAAACTCACCAAAGGTATTCTTTCCGCCCCAGATTTATTCTTCTTCTCGTACCGTTGAAAGGCTAATACTTTCGATCGTACCTCGTCGCCACTTAAGTTTGGTCCCGTATACTGAAGCAAATCTTATCTTTTCTGAATGCACTGCTGTGACCAGGGCCGGAAACGATCGTGAAGGAACCGATAGCGTAACTCTTGGGGATTGGGCAGGAGAAGCTAAAACGTCCATTCGTTTTTTTCTCGGGCAGTAAAGTGAGCGTCCATCCCAGCGTTCCTCATTCTGTCGCCAGAGGAGTCCATCCTTCTTGGATAATCCCCCGTAAGACCATGTTTGGACAGGGACTTTGAATAAGTAGGGAGTGGAAACATCAAATATAGAGAATAGCGACTAAGCCGTGGATTCCTGCATAGCGAATGCTAGCTTCACTTGGCCTGCCGGTAACCTTCTCCTGTGCTGCGGTATCTCTCTATCGTATCCTCAAGCTCTTTTGTAATTTCCTCTCTCAACGGCTCAGGCTCGAGCACCAGGGCATGTGATCCCCAGCTCATGACCCAGAATTTCACTTCCTGCATCCCCTCAACCTCTGCCTCAAAGATGATTGATCCGTCATTCTGCTCATAGATCTCCTGGGCTTCGTGCCAGATCTTCTCCTTGATATAACCGGTCACCTCCGGGGAAAACCATATCTTCACCCTCACAGGACTCCCCTTGAATACCCCAAGGCTCTTTCCCATGAATTCATCGAGACTGAAACCCTCTGGCACTTCAAATGTCTCCTTTGTCTGGTGGAGCATCTTGATCCTGTCGAGGGCAAATATCCGTACCTCGCCCCTCTTGTGGCAGTGGCCGATGAGGTAAAAGGAGCCATTGAAAAACCATATTCTGTAAGGATCCACCTTGCGCCGGGTCTCCTTCTTCCTGCTCATGGTGTAATATACAATCTCCACTGTTTTCCTTTTGACCGCGGCATCGTTTACCCGGTTTATTATCTCTTTGAACTTCCCGTACTCCTTGTAAGGCTTGAAGCCCACCTGAAGAGTGTGCTCCAGGTTGCCAATGTAGTCCAAAGAGTCAGGTGGAAGGGTGGCCTTTATCTTTTGGGAAAGGGATTTCAGGGAATCATGGAACACGGTGTCCTTGAATACCTTCAGGATATCGGTTCCGAAATAAAGCGCTATTAGTTCAGGCAGACTGAAGGGGACCGGGATCTGGTGCTTTACCGTGTCAAGGACTGACCACAGGCTCTTGCCCTCCACCCGCTCGGTATATATCGGGAAGCCCGCAATCTGAAGCGCCTCTAGGTCCCTGTAAACAGTCCTGGGATGGCATTCCAGCTCAGAGGCAAGCTCAGCAGCAGATTTTCCCCTTTTTGAGGAAATAAGGGTCTGAATTATCTTCCACTGCCTGCCCAATTGATCTCCCCTTGCCATAAGATATCTCCTTACCCCTTTTCCTGAAATCTTGTGTCGCCAAAGACCTCCAATATGAATAAACGGGCTTTTAAGGCTCTAATATGAGGATTTTTTCTCAGAATTTGCAATTTCTTTCAAAAAAATCATCTCTTTGTGACCGTATCTGTCAAACCCCTCTGTTATGATTAGGGCCAAAACCATAAATAGAAAGGATGTGATCTTAATGTTACAGGCTATAGAAGAATACCTGAGTACTCTAAAGATCGGAAGAAAACAGGTCTATAAAAACCTTGCCCTCTTCCCCCTCCTGTCGTCATACAGGGCAGCAGTGGACTACATTACCCTGGATGAGGCCATAAATGAAGACCTCATAGAGGTAACAGAGGTGGACGAGACTGGATCAGTACCCGAGCTAAGGGTAGAAAACAGGCATTCCGGCATGGTCCTCATCATGGACGGTGATGAACTGGTGGGGGCAAAGCAAAATCGCATAGTAAATACCACCATTCTCATACCACCCAAGTCCACCATGGTCATTCCTGTGAGCTGTGTTGAGGAGGGAAGATGGCATTATGAGGGTAAGCGCTTTAGAAGTGAAAATCGAGTGCTCTCCCACGAACTACGGGCCGCCAAAGCAGGCCAGGTCAATGAAAACCTCAGGGCCCATGGTGCATATCTGGCAGACCAGGGTGTACTTTGGGAGCAGATATCAAGAAAGGCCTCAAGAATGAGAACCTACAGTCCCACAGGTGCCATGGCCGATATCTATGAAGGGAACAGGGACATGCTCTCTGACTATACCGAGAAATTCTCCGTAGTAAGGGATCAGGTGGGAGGTGTGTTCATGATCAATGGCAGGGTGGCAGGAATGGATGCCTTTGGCAGGGCCGATACATTTGAAAAGGTCTTTACCAAGCTGCTTGATAGTTATGCCCTTGATGCACTGGATATATACGACGAAAACAAAGATACCAAGGCCCTTAAAACCCCTGTAACCAGTTTTCTGAAGTCAGTAAGAAGTGCAAAGGCCAATGAGCACCCTTCTGTTGGCCTGGGTACGGACTGCAGGCTGGAGTCAAGGTCCACGGCAGGTTTTGCCCTGGTGCTGGATGGCAGGGTGATCCACATGTCGGTATTCAGGAAAACACGCAATCCATGGAACAATACCAGAAACTCGAGGATGCAGAGGTTCAGCCAGAGAAGGACAAACAGGGTGTACTAAAAGAGGAAGGGGTGAAAAAGTGAGCGTTGAAAAGGCAAAAGGTGTAATCCTGGGCCTAGCAATAGGTGATGCCATGGGTGCCCCAACAGAGTTCATGAGCCTTGATCAGATCAAGAGGACATATGAAGATCAGGGTATAAAAGACCTCCCTGATCCTGCTGTTTATACCGATGACACCCAGATGAGTATAGCAATAGCAGAGGCACTCATCAGGGCGGGTCACAAGGACATTGAGACTTTAATGGAAGCAGTGAAAGAGGAGTTCATAAAATGGTCCCATGCACCTGATACTCCTTCAAGGGCCCCGGGTAGGACCTGCCTCACCGGTGTAGCAAACATGGAAAAGGGAATACACTGGACAAGAAGTGGAATTGCCGGTTCCAAGGGGTGTGGCTCTGCCATGAGGGCTGCTCCAATTGGGTATTATTACCAACATAACCCTGAGAAACTAAAAGGGGTTGCCCATATCACGGGTATATGCACGCACAGGCACCCCACGGCTGATGCTGCCTGTATCGGTGCGGCATACCTTGTGAAACTAGCATTAGATGGAATTGAACCATCTCAAATGATAGGGGAAGTCCTAAATTTTACGCGCGGAATATCCGATGAATGGAAAGAAGCTATTGAAAAGGTTAACAAATGCCTCACCTGGGAAGACGAGGAGAAGGCCCTTGCCTACTTGGGCGAGGGTTGGGTTGGAGAAGAGGCTGTTGCCCTGGCCCTTTATTGTTTCCTGAGGTACCCGGATAGCTACAGCAAGTGCGTGCTGCGGGCAGCCAACACCAATGGTGATTCGGATTCCATTGCATGTATCTCAGGAGCCATAAGCGGTGCATATCTCGGGGTAGATGCAATCCCGGCAAGGTGGATAGAAAGGATCGAGCAGAGGGAATATCTCATTGAGTTGAGCCAAAGACTGGCAGAAACAACGAAAAACATTAAATGAATCGCAATCAAGGGGGGGATGGCTTGAAAAGCAGGAACTGGGTCCCGAGGTCCGGGAAAATAGGAGAGATCTGAGG
>JALVSJ010000452.1:0-917 GCA_027024445.1 Desulfobacterales bacterium | reverse complement strand
GGTTCAGGATAACATACTCTTGCTTTATTTGAGTCAGAATCCTCAATTTGAGGCCAAGAAAAGCTTTTCTATTTAGGAACAGTTTGAAGTGTTATTTTTGGGAATCTTGGCCAGAATAAATGGTACGCACAGTGGATCAGGAATTTATTTCTAAGCTTGAAAAAAAGGTGATTGCTTCTGGTGCCTTTCAGGGAAGCTCTGTGATGATCTGTGCTCCCACTAACACTGGAAAAAGTTATATCGCCCAAAAATTGCTTGTTCAGTACCTTGAGGAACAGGAAATCGGTTACACTAGCGTCTACTTATGCCCCTATAAAGCTTTGGCCGAAGAAATTGCTTTTTCACTAGAGGAAATGATCGATACCCGTATTCAAGAGGTTGAGGCAGACGGAGACATATCGCCATTACGCCATAGGAAGCCCGTTTTATCTACTGGAGACTATTCAGAACCGATCGACTTCTCCGCGGTTCCTTTACTGGTGGCTACGTATGAAAAGTTTGCTTCGCTGATTTCGAAACGGAGAGACTTCCGCCCGTATGTTGTGATTGCTGACGAGGTCCAATTAATAGGAGATGAAACCCGGGGAGCCCGGGCGGAATTCCTCATTTCGTCTTTGGCAGAAGGTGAAAGCCTAGGCCAGTCTGTCCTTTTCTATCCTTTATCTGCAGTGATGGGTAACGCGAAACAAATTGCGGACTGGCTTAATTTACCTCTCGTCCAAGGAGATGACAGCGACCGTTTCGTACCGCTAACTATAAAACCGCCGCTTGTTCACGATGGCGATGCAGCTACCACTTTCATTAGAAAGACTGTAGCGATGGAGGTAAGAAGCAAAAGACAGGTCCTCGTACTCGATCCATCTGCCCGTGCTAGTTCTGAAAAACGTGCTGAAGGTTTGAAGGAAACCGTAGGAGGC
>JALVSJ010000451.1 GCA_027024445.1 Desulfobacterales bacterium | reverse complement strand
CCGTTGCAAATCAGTGGCACAGTGAAAGGCACGGCTTTCATCCTTATGTGTGGGAGATCGCAAATATGGTCCGGCAGGGCGTAATGGATCGTGATGAAGGAATTGAGAAGATCTACACGGATCAGAACCCTGAAATGGTCAGGTATGCAAAGGAGAAACTTGGTCTATGAGTGAGCTGAAGCATAAGATACGTGCATTTATTATTGAGAACTTTCTTTTTGGCAATGACGACGGGCTTTCGGACGATTCTTCTTTTTTGGAAGAAGGCATTATTGATTCCACGGGTGTGCTGGAACTTGTAAGCTTCCTTGAAGAAGAGTTTGGAATCACGGTGGATGACGAAGACCTCATCCCTGAAAACCTCGACTCCATAAACAATGTCACCGCGTACCTTGAGCGCAAGCTAGGAAGCTAGGCAGCTGGACAGCCAGGCAGCTAGCCAGCTAGGCGGCTAGGCAGCCAGGCAGATTGGCAGGCAGGGTGCAAATTCCTTAGAACGAAAAGAATTAGAAATCAAAAGGCAAATATCTTTGGCAGAGGAGAAATGGAAGAATCTAAAGATATGGCAGTTGGCTGACCAACTTGCCTTTGATGTATATAAAGCGACCGAAAATTTCCCTAGAGATGAACTATATGGTATTACCTCACAACTTAGGCGAGCTGCGCTGCCCCGCTGCCAAGCCGCCTAGCTGCAAAGCTGCCAAGCCGCTGAGCTTTATTTCCACTTGCTACGAACGAATAACAAATAACTAGTAACATCTTTGGGCCGCCCAGCTGCCCAGCCGCCTAGCTGCCTAGCTCTTATTATGTTGATCCACCACTTCCTAGAACACAGTACCCTTCGTTTCCCTGACAAAGTCGCCCTTGTCCATGAGGGCACACGGGCCACCTATGCCCAGATCAATTCAATGGCCAATGCTTTAGCCCACTGGCTCGTTAACAGTGGGGTTAACCAGGGAGATAGGGTTGTCATTCTCCTGGACAACTCTTTGGAGTATGTAGTGTCTTATTATGGGATACTAAAATCGGGGGCTGTTGCTGTTCCTCTGAGCACGGGCATCAAATCTGATGCTCTGGCCACGCTACTGACCCAACTCGAGCCCTTTGCCATCATCACCAGCAAAAAATTCGAAAAACTCTTCCACGGTTTGGCTGCCCAGCAGCCTAGCCGCCCAGCTGCCTCGCTGCCCGGCCGCCTAGCTGTCCAGCTGCCCAGCTTATACTGTATCAAAAACCCATCATCAATCTTAACTGAGTGCGGCTTGAACGTCATTGACTTTGACGAGATCATGTCACAAGGCTCAAAAGTAAACCCTGACCTGGAAATTAATGAAAGTTCGCTTGCATCAATCATCTACACCTCTGGTTCCACAGGAGAGCCAAAGGGTGTCATGCTATCGCATCGCAATATTGTGTCCAACACCCTTGCCATATGCGAGTATCTGCATCTTAGTGAAAATGACATTCAGATGGTCGTGCTACCCTTTTTCTATGTAATGGGAAAGTCCCTGCTGAATACTCATTTTGCCGTGGGTGGTAGGGTGGTAATAAATAACAAGTTTGCTTTCCCGGCCACGGTCTTAAAACAGATGGTGGAGGAAAAGGTCACAGGATTTTCTGGAGTCCCCTCTACCTATGCGTATTTATTACACCGCTCTCCTTTAGCCAGGTACAGAGACAAGCTCCACTCCCTGAGGTATTGCTCACAGGCAGGCGGGCATATGGCTAGAAGGCTTAAAGAGGAGTTGAGGCGCATTCTTCCTGACCATACCAGAATCTATATTATGTATGGGGCCACAGAGGCCTCTGCTCGCCTGAGTTACCTGGATCCTGATCGTTTTGAAGATAAGATGGATTCCATTGGCGAACCAATTCCTGGCGTTACGCTGAAGATTTTTGACGAGCAGGGGAAGGAAGTCCCCAAAGGTGCTGTTGGGGAGCTTGTGGCCTCGGGCCCTAATATAATGCAGGGTTACTGGCGCGATCCTGAAAGCACAGCAAAGGTGCTTGATGGCAATGGATATCACACAGGTGACCTGGCTTACCAGGATGAGGAGGGATTCTTTTTTGTTCAGGCCAGAAAAGACAATCTTCTGAAGGTAGGGGGACATCGAATCAATCCTTTAGAAATCGAGGATGCAATATTGGACTCTGATCTTGCCTTTGAGACTGTGGTTTTTGGCGTACCGGACGATCTCTTGGGCCACAGGCTGGTTGCAGTGGTTTGCCCTAGAAATGGTAATTGTACTGCACGCGATATCGAGGCCCATTGCGCCCGAAAGCTGCCAAAGTACAAGGTCCCTTCAGAGATCAAATTGGTTCACAATATCCCAAAAAGTCCCAACGGCAAGATCGACCGCCAGGCCTGCTATCAACTCGTATCGGCCTAGCCGCCCCGCTGCCTAGCCGCCTCGCTGCCAGCAATTTCGCTACTGACAACGGTCAACTGACCACTAGCAATCAGGCTTCCCAATCTTTTCCCATGTCTGAGAAACAGTATCTGATCATGCTTGATACAGACACCAGGAAAAGACATTATCATGTCTCCAAAGCGGGGAAGATCGTGAAATTTGTTGTGCAACTGGAAGTCAGGATTCGAGACAATTGGCATGAGGTTGTACGTTACGATTGCGCACATGATTTTACGCATAGGGACTGCTATAATTTAAAAGGAGAGACGAGGAAGAAAAAACTTTATCTGGACTATGATGAAGCCTTGACTTATGCTGACGAAGACATAAACGAAAATTGGCAGATCTACCGTGAGAAGTTCTTAAGAGGAGACTTTCCATGAAAAGGGCGAAGCTATATATTGAAAAGAACACGATGCTTGTACGGGAATTTGACAAATACGTCCTTGAACACCCTGAATTTGCTGAGCAAATTCCTAACAATGCCTTGGTAGTAATGCAAATTGAAGGGGATGAAGAGTTTAATGCATGGGCGAGAGAGGCAGCTCAATCCATTAGAGAGCCTGACACCCCGGTAGTCTATGTCAAGATAACCGAACTGAAACCTGTAAGGTCGAGGATAGAAAAGCTAAAACTAGAGCTAGCCGCCTAGCTTACCAGCCGCCAAGCTTCTGAGTCCTAACTTCCGTCCCTACGGGACAAGCTGATAGCTGATCGCTGATAGCTACATTATGCCGCCTCGCTGCCAAGCTTATCGAAAGGATTCCCCTATGACACTTAGAGCAATCACCAATTTAACCATTTTTCTATTGGCCATTTTCCTTATTTCCTGCTCAAACGGAGGAACCATGTCAAAAGAAACAAACAAACTCCCCAAAATAGAAGATGTCCCTGCCTCTGCATGGGAAAAACTCTCACAGAAGAAAATTTAC
>JALVSJ010000450.1 GCA_027024445.1 Desulfobacterales bacterium | reverse complement strand
CAGGGTACAGGGTGTAGAATACAGTGACACAGGCATTGGATGGACTATACCAGGGAAAGCCCTCCCTGTTCTTTGACGCAATACTAAGTGTAGGCAAGCCCATAGAGACATCTCAATAGCCCTCAGCGGAGTACGTTATGGATAAACTAACCATTGGCAAACTGGCAAAATTAACAGGCGTGAATATTGAAACGATTCGCTATTATGAACGCAGAGGCCTTATGCCCGAGCCTCCCCGGACTGCGAGTGGCTATAGGCTATACAGCAGTGACGACATCGCCAGGATACGATTTATAAGACAGGCCCAGGATTTGGGCTTCACCCTAAATGAAATCTCTGAACTGCTATCCCTCAGGGTGGACCCCAATATGAGTTGTGCAGAGGTAAAGGCCAGGACCCGGCAGAAGATTGCAGAGATAGATGCCAAAATCGGCGCACTCAAGGAAATGAAAAAGGCACTTAGCTTTCTTGAACAGCGCTGCTCTGGCATCGGCCCCACAAGCCACTGCCCGATCCTGGAAGGAATAAGCAAACTGGAGGAGGTTAAGGAAAATGAACAATAATTCCATCGGATTTGTAATTACCATCGTGGCATTTGCCTTTTTCATCGTCTGCCCCCGAATGGGCGCCATGACAAACCTACTGGAAAGGCATACAAATTATCCCATATACTGGCTGGTTATAATTGGCACATTTGGCAGCATTCCTTTACTTCTTGTAATGACCTGGCTAATCAAACACTGGGGTCTGATGGCAGGCCTTGGTTTTGCAGTGCTGACCGATCTTGCTGCCGCTGCCATACTCACCTCCGTGAGCTTCAGGGTAGCAGTTGAGACATTTATCATCGCTATCTTTGTAATAGGAGGGAACAAATTTGCTATGTGGATAACAGCTAAATTCATGACGTAGTTTATAATAATGAGCTTACTTCCATTTCAACCACCGTATCCAGAAGTTTACCGCAGAAGGAAAATTTATGACCTCTTTCGGACGAGAGGGCAAGGGAAAAGGCGAACTCAGATACCCCACAGATGTCGGCGTAGACACTGAAGGAAATGTTTATGTCGTGGATTTCGGGAAAAACCGCATTCAAGTATTCAGACCCGTAGAGTGAGGAGACCTAAATGTAATGTTAGAGACGTGATTTGTTTCCCTTCCACGATAAACCCACCAAGTGAGGTACTGGTGAGCAGATGAAGAATTGGAACTGAGTATTTATTACCCAGCCTACCTTCCTTTTCTTAGGATTTTAGCTCGTAATAGTGATAGATTTACTGCCATATCAAGCAGATACCTGATATTGGACTATTATGGCTCATTTATTGCTTGCGATGGTGTATAATAAGATCTAATTTTTGAAAACGTGGGCAACGTTATATAATTGTCGAAGGGAATTCATTAGGTGAATCGAGCATCACAAAACATCAGATACTGTACAAAAACACACAAAGGGATTCAGAAATCAGCAAACGAGGATTCCTGCATTGTGATCGAAAATATCCGCGTGTCCCCAAGTTGTGCTTGTGGAGTGCTTTTCGCTGTTGCTGATGGTCTGAGTGGGCACATTGGTGGGGGGAAGGCAAGCAAAATTGCCACAGAATCATTGCTCGGGTTTTACCGCGACAAATCTGTTGGCTCCGAACATGACTCAGTTGGGACCGAGGCGCAAAATCTTATAGATCTGCAAAAAGCGATCTTCGAGATACACATGAGGATATCCGCGCTCTCTGATCAGGTTGACCAGTACAAGTATTTGGGCACCACCCTTTCTGTATTTCTGGTATGCAATATGTTGGGTCTAATCGGACACGTGGGCGACAGCAGGATTTATCTTTTAAGGGACGGCCACCTCGTCCCGTTGACTCACGATGATACAGTAGCTCAGCTTTCTGTCGAGATGGGGTTTATGGAAGATGAACAGGCCTTACATCACCCTCTTCGTCATGCTTTGACTCAGGCCTTAGGACAGGGTGTGGATGAAGTACAAACCAAAGCGGTCAGACTGGAACCTGGTGACATATTTCTTCTTTGTACGGATGGACTATATGATATGGTGTCAGAAAATGAAATCTTGCTACTGCTGAAAACAGAGGCCAGGCAAAGTACGGTCTGCGACCTGCTGGTTGAGAGAGCTCTTATTAATGGTGGAAAAGATGATGTCACTGTGGTTGTGGTCGAATTCCCTAGACCGAATTCTAGAACCTGAGTGGCGAACATAAACACTGTGAGAGATATAGAGTACAGCTTGGGTATAGGCACAGTCATAAATGACAAATGGGTCATCCTTGAGTTTATCGCAAAAGGGGGGATGGGAGAGGTTTACAGAGCACACCAACTAAATCTTAAGAGGGACGTGGCCATTAAAATTATATCAAAAGAATGGCTAGAAACATTGGTGGATGATGAAGAACAAAAACAAAGCGGTCTGGAACGTTTTAGAAATGAAGTTCAGGCCATGGCTCAAGCCCAACATCCCAATATTCTGCAAATCTTTGACCATGGTACGTTTTCTCCTCCCTCCAACGATGTGGAAGGTCCTTTGGAATATATAGTTATGGAATATGTGCCCGGGAGCACCCTTAGGTCAACCATGTCAGATGAAGGGTTTTATCCAGAAGAAGATCTCACTAGGGATTGGATAAATAAGTACTTCATGCCTGTCCTGGATGGGGTGGAGGCCCTTCACGACCTGGGAATTATTCACAGAGATCTAAAGCCTGAGAATGTCCTGATTGATAAACACATCCCAAAAATAGCCGACTTTGGATTGGCCCATTCTGTTAATCTGAAACCAGTCACACACTCAGCAGATATGAAAGGTACCCCTGCTTACATGTCTCCAGAGCAATTTTTAGACTTCAGAAGAACCGATGAAAGAACAGATATTTATGCATTGGGAAAGATGCTCTATGAAGCCATTGAGGGGAGAATCCAACCAAATTCCCTTCCGTTTAAACAGGCCTCGCTTAAAAAAGCAGAGTCACTGATTTTTGAAAAGCTGGATCAAGTGATCAAGAAAGCGACGGCGGAGGAAAAGACAGATCGTATTTCATCAATTGATGAACTTAGAAAAATGTTACAGGACGCCTTGACCCCTCGAAAATCTGGAGAGTATGGGTTATCTGTAGGAACAGGGGGTGGCCGAAAAGGTAGGCCTTTGGCATCTGTGCTAGCGGAAAGAAAAAGGCTGATAGCGCTCATTGTCGGAGCCTTATTTTTGGTACTGTTGAGCATATGGGCCCTCAGCATGGTAGAATTTGGATCAACCGGCCCATCTCACTTAGAAATAGGAGCTCCGAAAATAAAGGCTTCATCGTCCGCTGTCTCTTCCAAAAAAGTTCTGGGT
>JALVSJ010000449.1 GCA_027024445.1 Desulfobacterales bacterium | reverse complement strand
TATGAGGAGATCCTCTTCGGTCTTGGCAAGGTCACCCACTTCGGCCTTCACCTTTTCCAGCTCAGGTTCGAGATAATCACCTGGCCTTCCAGTAATAGGCGTCTCACCTCTCTTATATCCTTTCAATGCTTTAGCCCGGACCTCTGGGTCAATCTCCGTAGGTGTTTGCCCGTAAAGGCCAAAGCAGAGGTCTTTGACCTGGTTTGTTATCATCTTGTATCTGCCGAATAGCACATTGAGCACCGCCTGCACCCCTACTATCTGGGATGTGGGAGTGACCAGTGGAGGTGTGCCCAGGTCTTTGCGGGTTTGGGGAAGCTCCGCATATACTTCATTAATCCTGTCAAGGGCGTTTGCCTCTTTGAGTTGATTTACAAGGTTTGAGATCATCCCACCGGGTATCTGATGTTTCAATACACCCGTATCTATCACGGAGATTTTAGTGGTATCGCACAGGTTTGCGTATTTAGGCGCGATTGACTCAAGGTAATCATCCAGTTTGAGCAACATATCCAGGTCCATCTTGGGATCCCTCGGCGTCCCATCGAGGGTTACCACAAGAGGCTCTATGGCAGGATGCGAGGTACGCAGCGCAAATGGCGCCAGCGAGGTATCCAGAATGTCAACACCTGCGTCAATTGCCTTTATACAGCACATGGAGGCCATCCCCGAAGTGTAGTGCGTATGTAAGTGGATGGGCACGTGTACAGTCTCTTTCAGGGCCTTGACCAGTTCGTAAGCATCATACGGCGATATGATGCCGGCCATATCCTTGATACAGATGGTATCGGCTCCCATGTCTTCAAGGGCCTTGGCCTTATCCAGATAATACTGCAAGTTGAAGACAGGGCCACCCATCTTCCTTTGTGTCAGGGAAAAACAGATTGCGCCCTGGAAGTGTTTACCGTTTTTCTTAATTACTTCAACGCAGGTCTTAAAATTTCTCAGATCATTTAGTGCGTCAAAGACCCTGAATATATCAATGCCCACTTCGCAAGCCTTTTCAGTGAATGCCCTTACAACGTCGTCCGCATAATGGCGGTAACCCACAAGATTCTGCCCCCGCAACAGCATGGAAAACGGGGTTTTCTTGATGTATTTTTTCAGGATCTTGGGCCTTTCCCATGGGTCTTCCCTGAGAAAGCGATGCATTGTGTCAAAAGTGGCACCCCCCCATACCTCCATGGCCCAGAAGCCCACCTTGTCCATTTCTTCTGCAATGGGTATCATATCCTCGGTGCGCATACGGGTTGCAAATAGAGATTGGTGGCTGTCCCTGAAGGTTACGTCCATGAATTTGACAGGATTGCTATTTTCCATTTTTTCCTCCTTGCGTAGTTATGCCTGCGTGCAAATCTTTGATTTTAAGATGACTCAGGCTATAAATCTTCTGTTTTATTTCAGGAGGGAATATATGAGAATAAGCTGGGCTGGTCAAGAATATTAGTAGATTGGAACTCGAAGGCTAGGGGACAGGACAGAGGGGAGGAAGTAGAACCGAGGACTATGCATAAGGAAAGTGAAGATGGAAAATAAGGAGAATATGGAAGAAGAGATCGAGATCACCTCAGGTCCAAAGATATACACGGTTTCTGAGCTTACCGATGAAATCAGGTCCCTGCTTGAGGAAAGCTTCGATTTTGTTTGGGTTGAAGGGGAGATATCCAATTTCCGCTCTCCCATATCCGGCCACTATTACATGGCGCTCAAGGACGAGCAGTCGCAGATAAAAGCAGTAATGTTCCGTCCTCAGATACGTTACCTGAGATTTGTGCCGGAAGATGGGATGAAGGTCATTGCCCGGGGACGGATCAGTGTATACGCTCCAAGGGGAGAATATCAGATTATCCTTGATTACCTGGAACCCTTGGGGGTTGGAGCCCTGGCCTTGGCCTTCGAGCAACTAAAAAAGAAGCTGGCTGCCGAGGGGCTATTTGACTCAAAGCTTAAAAGACCCTTGCCGTTTTTACCCCAAAAGGTAGCAGTAATAACCTCCCCCACGGGGGCGGCACTAAGGGATTTCTTAAAGGTTATTGGTCGCAGATTTGCGAATTTGGAGATTATCGTGGTGCCAGTGCGGGTGCAGGGCGAGGGAGCGGCGGCTCAGATCATAGAGGCCCTAGATGTGGCAAATGAGATCCTGGATGTAGACGTTATAGTCATCACGCGTGGTGGGGGATCACTGGAGGATCTCTGGGCCTTCAACGAGGAGGATCTTGCATATGCTATCCGCAGATCGAAAGTGCCCGTTGTCTCGGCAGTAGGCCATGAAATTGATACCACAATCTGCGATCTGGCGGCGGACCTGAGAGCGCCCACTCCTTCTGCTGCCGCCGAAATTCTGGTAAAAGAGAAGGACTCGCTTAAACAACAGATAGTTTCTCTGGTTGAACGCCTAGTAAATCGTATGGACTATTTCGTCGCTACTCAAAGGGAGCGACTCGGGGGGATGATGGCAAGATTACGAGACCCCCGTAGACTTATTGATGAGCAGTGGTTGCGGCTGGATGAAATTGTCGGGAGGCTTACCAGAGGTATCAATTGGGGCCTGGAGAGCCGAAGGAAACGCCTGGAGCTTGTATCGGTTGAATTGCGCCATCGCTCCCCTGCCAAGCAGTTGGAAACATGGTACCAAAGGATCGACCGAGCTGTGGATTCCATGGTACGCTCTGTGCAGAGTGCCCTCAGGGATAAACAGGCACAAGTAGAGGCGCTACGAAACAGGGTCCGGGATTTGAGCCCGCTTTCCATACTGAACAGGGGTTATAGTATTACTATGAAGCTGCCGGAAGCTAGGATCATTCGTTCTTACGATGAAATACGGAAAGGTGATGAGGTCGGGGTGATCCTGGCGAAGGGCTCCATGACTTGCGAGACAAAGGAAACTCGAGAGGATCAGTTCCCATGGAAAGATAGGGATTAGAGTTAGACGGACGCATCCCTTCGTTGACACTGAAAGACAGAAATGTTTAGATTTATTCCAGGAGTTAGTCATGTCTACTACAAAGTTCGAAGATGCAATGGCGAGATTAGAGGAAATAGTACAATCTCTTGAAAGCGGGGAGTTATCCCTTGAAGACTCCATAAAGGCCTTTGAAGAGGGGATGAAGCTTGCCAAATTTTGCTCCAAGAAGCTGGACGAAGCAGAGAAAAAGGTAAGCATTCTGATCAAGGAAGACAGCGGAAAGTATGTTCAGAAGCCCTTAGAGGTGCCGGAGAACGGGGAATAGAACGGCCAATAGCATTCAATGAAAAGAACTCAATCTTTTTTGGGATTTCAGCCTGGCGAAAATGGATCTGAAACAGTATCTTGGCGAAAAGAAAAGGATAATTGATGAGGCTCTGGAG
>JALVSJ010000448.1:2958-3353 GCA_027024445.1 Desulfobacterales bacterium | reverse complement strand
TATTTATATACCACAAAGTGGCACTTGTCAAGAATTATTTTTATGAAGAGTTTTCCTGGCATCCTGATACATCCAACAACCACAATCTAAATATTTCTTCAAATCAAGGCCTCTATCCGTCACACAGTTTTTCTAGTGTCTCCAGGCTCGTACCAGTTTTGTGAGCCAAGGCCCCTTGTAATGAATTATCTTTGGATAATGAAAATTTTTTAACATGGTAAAAACCATTGACATGTATACCACAAAGTGGTATACATGTCAATTATAGGTCTGATTTTGAAAAGGAGTAATCATGGATCCGCAGGAGTTTGTTTCCATCCGCAAGGAATTGGGAAAAACGCAAAAGGAATTAGCCCAAATATTAGGAATCTCTCTTAAGGCGGTGTGCAGCTACG
>JALVSJ010000448.1:0-2948 GCA_027024445.1 Desulfobacterales bacterium | reverse complement strand
GATGGAGAAAAGTTCCTAACCACATTGAACGTCAGTTGCTGCTTTTGATATCCAGGAGGTGCTTAGGGTTTGGTGACTGCAGCCCGTGTTGGGAGGTGAAAAAGTGTCCGAAAGAGAGGAGGGAAGATTGCCCCGCATGGGAATTTGGGCTTGGGAATCTGTGCTGGTTTGTAAGCGGAACCATTTGTGAAGGCAGAAACAGGAAGAGCTGGGATGAAAAGATGCGTATTTGCAGAAAATGTGAGTATTTTCTGTCGCTGGGGAAAATGGATAAGGAGAATCCAGAGGAATGAATAATATCATGAAAAAGTTTGACACCATTGCCATTCATGCTGGTCAAGGACCTGACCCTGTTACAAGAGCTAGGGCAATACCCATTTACCAAACGGTGGCATATAATTTTGAGAGTACTGAGCAGGCTGCAAATCTGTTTGCTCTTAGACCACCTGAGTTTCCGGGCAATATATACAATCGTTTCACTAATCCTACGTACGAAGTGATGGAGAAGAGGATTGCAGAGCTCGAAGGCGGAGTGGCAGCTGCGGCAACATCTTCAGGACAGGCGGCCACCCTCCTTTCTATTTTGACCATCACAAGTACAGGGGATAATATTGTAGCGTCAAAAACACTCTATGGGGGTACCTATACACTCTTTGATCTGACTTTTACCAGAAACTTCGGAATTCAGGTAAAATTCGTGGACCCCATACCAGAGGCTTTTGAACAGGCCATTGACGCCAAAACTAAAGCATTGTTTGCCGAAACCATTGGCAATCCTAAACTGAACGTACTGGATATAACAGGGGTGGCGGAAGTTGCAGAACGGGCAGGGGTCCCGTTGATTATAGACAATACCTTTGCAACACCATATCTGTGTTGTCCTATAGAATATGGGGCTCATATTGTCATGCACTCTCTCACCAAATGGATAGGAGGACATGGTACCTCCTTAGGTGGCATTGTTGTGGATTCAGGTCGCTTTGACTGGGGCAACGCTCGCTTCCCAGAGCTTACAGAAGATGATCCTGCTTATAGGGGTGGACTAAATTACCTTAAGGAATTTGGGCAATTAGCTTATCTCATGAGGTTAAAGTCCAGGTTCACGCGTGATCTCGGGCCTTGTATAAGCCCATTTAATGCATTCTTGATTCTTCTAGGTATAGAGACCTTATCGCTTCGTATGGAGCGGCACTGCGAGAATGCATTGGCAGTAGCCAGATTTCTACAAGAACACAGTCAAGTTAATTGGGTGACCTATCCTGGCCTTGATTCCCATCCAACCCATAATTTGGCAAGGAAGTACCTTTCAAGAGGTTTTGGAGCCGTGGTGGGATTCGGGATTAAGGGAGGACTAGAGGCTGGAATGCGGTTCATAGAGGCTTTGGAACTTTTTTCCCATTTAGCCAATGTGGGAGATGTAAAGTCGCTAGCAATCCATCCTGCCAGCACTACCCATTCCCAATTGACAAAGGAGCAACAGGTGGCAGCAGGAGTCACAGATGATTTTGTTAGGCTTTCGGTGGGTATAGAACATATAGATGATATCCTGGCAGATCTTGATCAAGCTTTGGTGAAAGCAGCCAGGTGACCAACGGTATACTTGCTATGAGTGAATACATCGAACATGACAGAGAGGGGATAACTGTTGGCCTCGTTGAGAAAAGGTTTTTTACTTTCGCCGAGCCTCCCAATGAAATGAAGCTGGACAGTGGAGCCAAGCTTGGCCCGGTCACCATTGCATATGAGACTTATGGTGAGTTAAATAGTGATAGGACTAATGCGATCCTTGTGTGCCACGCATTATCCGGAGACTCACATGCTGCAGGATATTATACCGAAAAGGATGTCAAACCAGGGTGGTGGGATATTATGGTTGGGCCGGGCAAGGGTATAGATACGGACAAATATTTTGTCATTTGCTCGAACATACTGGGAAGCTGTATGGGCACTACTGGCCCTTCGTCCACAAACCCCCTAACAGGAAGACCATATGGATTGGATTTTCCTTTGGTGACCATAGGGGACATGGTGGAGGCCCAGAAAGTATTGTTGGATCACCTTAGGGTAAAGAAGCTGTTATGTGTGGTGGGAGGATCCATTGGAGGGATGCAGGTCTTGGAGTGGTCAGTTAGATACCCTGATATGGTAGAGTCTGCAATTCCCCTTGCCACCACACCCAGGCACTCTGCTTTAGCCATTGCATTTAATGAGGTGGCACGGCAGGCTATTATGGCTGATCCCAATTGGCATGCTGGACATTATTATTCAAGGGAAAGGCCAGACCATGGGCTCGCAGTGGCAAGGATGATAGGCCATATTACATATTTATCGGAAGAATCTATGCGAGAGAAATTTGGCAGAAGGCTTCAGGACAAGTGTGATTTTTCTTACGATTTTGATGCAGATTTTCAGGTTGAAAGTTATTTGCGATACCAAGGGAGGAAATTTGTAGAACGCTTCGATGCCAACTCCTTCCTGTACATAACCAAGGCGGCTGATTACTATGATCTTGCAAAAGACCATGGAAACGGGTCTCTGGTGAAGGCCTTTTCAAAGACAAAAGCTAAATTTTTAGTTGTCTCTTTTACTTCCGACTGGTTGTATCCCACACATCAGTCCAAGACAATTGTTGAGGCAATTAAGAGGAGCTGGGGTGATGTCAGTTTCTGTGAGGTGGAAGCTAAATGGGGACATGATGCCTTTCTTTTGCCAAATCCTAGACTTACGAGCCTAATAAGGGGTTTCCTAGAAAATGTCAGTAATACGCTTTGAGAACAATGGAATACGTTTTGATTTACAGATTATAGCTTCATGGATCAGACCAGGGAGTAAAGTGCTTGATTTGGGGTGCGGTGAAGGAAATTTATTAAAGTATTTAAAGGATCAAAAGGGTGTAATAGGAGTCGGTATTGAAAAGGATGAATCTAAAGTGGAGGTTTGTGTGGCAA
>JALVSJ010000447.1 GCA_027024445.1 Desulfobacterales bacterium | reverse complement strand
GTAAAAGGCTTCACGCCTTTACTTGTTTTTTCCTGGGCCTGCAGCGGCATCACTATTCAGTTTTCAAAGAGCGAAACTATAACATATTTTAAGATTGCCCCTGCCGGATGTCAACCCGTAATGCTTGAAGTTCCGTCACAGAGACAAGCCTTACTTTTACCTGATCCCTAGTCGAATGTCAACCTTATTTTCATCTTTTTTTTGGGGGATCAACTTTTTTCTCGCTCAAAAAACGCCTTTACTTGTTCTACGATATACCTGATTTCTTCATTTGTCAATTCCGGAAAAATAGGCAATGCCAGAGTCTTCTGGCTTGCCTCCACGGAAACAGGGAAAGCATTGGGATCATAGCCTAAGTACTTAAAACACTCCTGCATATGAAGGGGCACAGGGTAGTAAATCTCAGTCCCAACCCCCTTATTTTTGAGAAAGTCTTTCAATTCGTCCCGGCCTTCTTTCACCTTTATGACAAATTGATTATAAATGTGTCTCCTCTCTTTTTCAACGGGAAGGTCCACAAAAATTCCTTCCAGCCCAGCTTCTCTAAAATAATTCCTGTAGAGCTTGGCATTCCTCTGGCGGCCTTCGGTCCATTCATCCAGATATTTTAGCTTAATTTTAAGGATGGCTGCCTGCAACGCATCCAATCTAAAGTTGCCCCCGATTATCTTATGATAGTACTTGGGCTTTGCACCATGCACCCTGAGACTCTTGAGCAGTTCGTAAGAACCCTCATCCCTTGTTGTGACCATGCCCCCGTCGCCAAACGCCCCGAGATTCTTGGATGGGAAAAAAGAGAAGCATCCATAGTCTCCCATGGAGCCAGCACGACTTACCTCTCCATCTGAGAACTCATACTCAGCACCTATGGCCTGGGCTGCATCCTCGATTAGTGCCAAGTTGAGCTTGCGACTAAGAGCAACTATTGGTTCCATGTCAGCACATTGCCCGTAAAGGTGCACGGGAATAATTGCCTTAAGCTTCTGCTTCTCAGTATCGGTCAGGTTGGAAACCGTTTCCTCCACCAAGTTAGGATCCAGATTGTACGTGTTTGGATCGATGTCAACGAAAACCGGCCTGGCCCCCACCCTTGCTATGGCCCCCGCTGTAGCAAAGAATGTATACGGACTCGTCACCACAAGATCTCCATGACCAACACCTGCGGCCATAAGAGAGACAAGAAGCGCATCTGTTCCGGAGGAGACGCCGACTGCGAATTTACACTGACAATACTCTGCAATTTGGGCCTCCAGTTCTTCTACCTGTGGCCCCAGGATAAATCTCTGATCCCTGAAAACCTTAAGAACCTCATCAACGATCTCCTTTTCAAGTCCAACATATTGCCTTTTCAAATCCAACAGGGGAACTTGCAAAATCAACCTCCTCTCAGAGTTCAATTCAGCTCACTGTGAAGCAGACATATTCTTCATCTGCGAAAATATGTTCCAGGTCTTCAACAACTGAAGGGCGTAACGCACCTGATTGTCCCTGTCGATAAGTTCCTTAGCCTTAGCTTCCACCTCTTGTTTTTCTTTGCCCCCCTTAATTACTTTTTCCTCTTTCTTGGTAGCCTCTCCTGACATATGCCTTTCCAAATCTACTTCTCGCAGAAAGCGCTTCTTATTTTCCTTTTTCTTTTTCTGCGGAGGAACAAAAGGGACCTCTACATCTGGTTGAATACCGCTCAACTGAATGGAACGTCCGCTAGGAGTATAGTAACGTGCAGTGGTCAGGCGAAGTGCGGAGCCGTCGGACAAGGGAAGTATCGTCTGTACGGAGCCCTTGCCAAACGTCCTCGTGCCCAAGATAACTGCGCGCTTGTTATCCTGCAATGCACCGGCCACTATCTCTGAGGCGCTGGCACTGCCGCCATTCACCAACACAATGATGGGATAATTCCTCGATTCACCGTTCTTGTGAGCCTTTGCTACGATATCTTGGGAATGTTTTCTTCCCTTTGTTGTCACTATGATACCTGAGTCCAGGAAGTAATCCGACACTTCAATGGCCTGAGATAACAGTCCCCCTGGATTGTTTCTAAGATCCAGAATCAATCCTTTAAGCTTCCCCCTTTTCTCTAATTTTCCCACTGCCTTGGCCAGATCTGCGGCGGTTTTACTTTGAAACGTAGAAATGCGGACATAACCAATACCAGGTGAAAGCATCAGTGCCCTTATACTCTTCAGCGGAATCACATCCCGGGTTATAGAAAATACCAAAGGCTTTTTTTCTCCCTCACGCACGATAGTCAGTTTGACTTTTGTACCCTTGGGACCTCGGATTCGCTTGACCGCATCCATCAGGGTCATGTCCTTGGTGGATTTGTCTTCGATGCGAATTATCTTGTCTCCTGCCTTTAATCCTGCTTTATAGGCAGGAGTTCCCTCTATGGGTGATACCACAGTAAGGACATTGTCCTTTATGGTAATTTCTATGCCTATGCCGGTAAAGCTCCCCTTTGTCTCAAGCATCAACTCCTTGTATTCATCCTTGGTCATAAATGACGAGTGGGGATCCAGACTCTGAACCATTCCTTTCACTGCACCGTATATCAGCTTCTTGGGATCCTGAGGTTCCACATAATTGTCCTGAATCTGCCTCAGTACCTCCGTGAATATTTCAAGATCAGGGTACGGTTCTTCGGTTCCGGCAGTAACCGATTTCTGGCCACCATTTAGGAACACAGCTCCAAAAATAAAACTGCAAAGAATCATCGAATAAAATAATATCCTTAGTTTTCCTCGCTTCATACCTTCACCTCAAGATTTGCGATTCTCTGCCAATGAATATCCCACGACGCAGTTATTTTGAATTTTATCCCTAAACCCATCCGAAATAAACCGGCTCGAGCCACTTTTTCTGGAAGTCGTCGGTCTCCGCCTCTTTAGCCCCGTATTTTTAACCACTTTAGTGGATCAAGATTTTTTCCGCCTCTTCTAATTTCAAAATACAGGCTCGGGCCTATCCCAGTCATAACCGAACCAACCTTTCCGATAACTTCGCCCTGTCTTACTAGGTCCCCCTCTTCTTTCTCTCTTCGGGACAGCAGCGCTGAAATGGTGAAAAACCGCGAGCCATGGTTAATAATGATTACCTGCCCGTATCCTTTTAGTCGGCCCGAGAATTCCACTCTACCGGGCAAAACCGCCCTTACTTCATCACCTTCGCTACCCCTTATGAATATTCCTTTATCAAGATGTACCCTCTTTGATCGGAATAACTTTTTCCCTCTTATCACAGTACCAATGAGAGGCAACGGAAGCTTTCCTCTCAGAGCAGAAACGTTGTGCAATTCTAAGGTGGCGGTATCTTTGCGGTCCTCGACTCTTACTATCGTCTCATTAAACTTGGGATTTACT
>JALVSJ010000446.1 GCA_027024445.1 Desulfobacterales bacterium | reverse complement strand
GGCAGGAGTTTGTCCAGTGCAGCTTGCCTTTCCTCAGTGGTGTCGGCAAGAATCATCTCCTGAACAATGGGAAGGCGCTTGGGATCATTGAACATTCTCTCGGTGCGGCACAACCCTATTCCCCTGGCTCCATATTTTTTCGCCTTTTCTACTGCCTCGGGTGTATCAGCGTTTGCCATCACCTCCAATTCGCTAATCTCGTCTGCCCATTCCAGCAAGACGAGAAGATCCTCCACAAATTCAGGTTCTATGGTAGGTATCTGTCCTTTATAGACCTTGCCTGTACTTCCATCTATGGTAATAATATCCCCCTCCCTGAGCACGACGTCTCCGATTGTTGCCTCCCTGGCCTCGACATCAATGACCATTGCCTCGCACCCTGACACGCATGGCTTGCCCATGCTGCGGGCTACCACTGCTGCATGGGAGGTCTTGCCACCCCGACTCGTCAGGATCCCCTGAGAGGCAAAGAACCCGTGAATGTCCTCCGGCTTGGTCTCTTCTCTCACCAGGATCACCTTTTCACCCAGCTTTGCCTTGGACTCAGCCCGGTCTGCATCGAAAACCATTTTCCCTGAAGCAGCGCCAGGCGAGGCTGGCAGCCCCTCAGCAAGCACCTCTGCCTTTGCATTGGGATCCAGGCGAGGATGGAGCAACTGGGCCAGCATATCAGGTTGGACTCTTAGAATGGCTTCCTCCTCGGTTATAAGGCCCTCGTTTACCATGTCTATAGAGGTCTTTATGAATGCAGCGGCATTCATTTTGGCATTTCGAGTCTGGAGGCAGTACAATTTCCCCTTTTCTATCGTAAATTCAAAGTCCTGGACCTCCCTGTAATGCCTCTCCAATGTATGCCTTAATTTCTCAAGCTCGCGGTACACCGAAGGCATCTCTTTTCTTAATTCTCTAATGGGCTTGGGGGTTCTAATGCCAGCAACCACATCCTCACCCTGGGCATTTACCATGTACTCACCATATAGCCTGTTCTCACCCGTAGCCGGGTTCCTTGTAAAGGCCACTCCTGTGGCACTGTCATTGCCCATGTTGCCGAAGACCATGGTGCATATGTTCACGGCAGTGCCATTGGCCATATCAGGAGTAATATTGAACTCCCTGCGATAGTCCACGGCCCTCTTCCCCATCCAGGATTTGAACACAGCTTCTACGGCAAGTTCAAGCTGGACATAGGGATCTTGGGGAAATGGTTTCTTGGTCTTTTTCTTGATCAGAGCCAAAAATTCATCGCAGGTTTCTCTTAGTGCCTCTGCGGAAAGATCGATATCATTTTTCGCTTTATATTTCTTCTTTATCTTATTTAAGATATTGTCAAATTCCTCATCTTTTACGCCAAGGGCAACAGATCCAAACAGTTGGATTAAGCGTCTGTAAGAGTCATAGGCAAATCGCTCGTTGCCCGTGGCCTTTGCAAGGCCCTTCACCGTTTCATCGTTCAGACCAAGATTCAAGATGGTATCCATCATCCCCGGCATTGAAATAGCAGCCCCTGACCGGACTGAGACGAGCAGTGGATTCTTCGGGTCACCAAACTTTTTGCCCGTCTTTTTTTCCAGTTCCTTCATGGCCTCCCTAATTTGCCTTTTAAGGTCTGGATCCAGGCCCTTCTTTTTCCGGCTCAGATAAGCAACACAAGCCTCAGTGGTTATAACGAAGCCAGGAGGCACGGGCAGGCCTATTTGCGTCATTTCACAGAGATTCGCCCCTTTACCGCCCAGGAGTTGCTTGTTTTTTCCGTCCCCTTCTTCAAATGAGTAAACATACTTCTTAGGACTCATGACCGCCTCCCTGGTTACGCTTTCTAAGGTATTCCAACCCATAGGAAAGGCCCAGCATCAGTATGGCAAAACCCACAACCTTTAGCACTGGAACCCCTTGGAAGAAGAACCTGCAAATGAAAAAAGCAAAGAGCCCTGAAAGCAAGGCCCTGATTACGAATATTTCAAATGGTCCCATTAAGTTCGCCCCCGGCCAACCCACCGCAGCATTCAGCTTGACCTGAATAAAGGTCTTTCAAAGGGAACCCTTTTGAAAGGATAGAACACTTTCGTAATGACTGCCGATAGCCCATCTGACGAAGAAAGACTCCTATCCTTTCAGATTGCGTTTAAACAAACTAACACATATGAGTAATTTTTAAGGTTTTTTGAACTTAAATGGTATCACCTGACCTTTTTTTGCCTCCTTACCTTTATGTTCCTTTTCCTCTTCAGGTTTGGGGGGCCCTTCTTCCGGCAACACACTTTTCACTTCCTCCAGCTTCATGGGGATACCCCCCATGGTAAAGGGTTCTCCATCTATATAGGACTCTCTCAGGATCCATGTCACAGGGTGTGCAGGGACTGTCAGAAGAAGTATGGTAATCCGATACCAATCTCTTTTGGTATCAGGCTCGATTTTCTCAATCCGCCCGTAGACTGCAGGTTGATTATCATAGTAAATTAGTACGACTTCTCCAATGTTTCTCATAAGTTATTACACCAAATCAGTAGTTGGTTTTCATTCACTGTCCTTTATAACACTGGACGGATCGGTTCTTATGCGGTCTAATTTTTCCTCAAACGTACTGCCCAAATCCACTCCCAACTGTTTTGCCCGCCATTTGGCATGTAGCCCTATGTTCCTACTGTCTCTAAAAAAACTCTCTCCGTGCTGGGCCTTTGGATCATAGTTAGCTAACCTGTCAGCCTCAGGAACATGATACGATACCAAAGATATTAGCTTCTTCAAATCCGTACCCCCACAATTGGGGCACTTTAGATCTTTCTCCTCTTTATTACTCATCACAAGCGCCTGTAGCGTCCTGTTACAGTTACGGCACTGGTATTCATAGATAGGCATATGTCTCACCCGTCTCTTTCAATAAAACCGTTCTTCATAGTGCGAACACACAAACCCGGGGGGAGTTGGAGTGGCTCTTTCTTCCCAACTACGGTTGTCACCTTCCTCGTCCGAGTAAATGCAAACATTTGAAAGGGCGCTCTTGAGCAACGCTGGCTCGTGGTCTCCTTTTGCAATGTAATACTTGCAATTCCAGCAGCAATCCCGTGCCATCCAAAACCCTTTCTATTTTACAATCCAGGATCTTAAAGTCTATCAGACAATTTTTCCGCGAGCAACCACTATTGTTAGGTGAAAGTAGGCATTTTGCTTGACAGTCTGTCTAATATTGTGGCATGTATTCTTTTTCACAAACTATGCCAGTTCAAGGTCAGTTTATTTGGTGCAATGGGTCAGCCGACCGTTCGGACTGGCCCTGTAAATTGTCAACCTAGGATAAGAGGAGTGGAAATACCCTATGAGCAAGAAAAAACCTAATGGATCCGTATTGGTCGTGGGAGGTGGTATTGCTGGTATTCAGGCCTCCTTAGACCTGGCCGAATCTGGATATCTGGTACATCTTGTTGAGAAGAAATCCGCCATTGGCGGTGTCATGGCCCAACTGGACAAAACCTTTCCTACCAATGACTGCTCCATGTGCATAATTTCTCCCAAGTTGGTGGAATGTGGCCGACACCTCAATATTGACTTGCACACCATGACTGACATTGTTGAGGTCACAGGTGAGCCTGGCAATTTTAAGGTGACTCTCCTGGAAAGGCCCAGGTTCGTCGATCTGGACAAATGCACCGCCTGTGGAGAATGTGCGAAGGCCTGCCCCATTGATGTACCCAACTTGTTCGATATGGGGCTGAGGAACCGCCAGGCTGCTTACAAGCTGTATCCCCAGGCAATGCCCAGTGCATATGCTATTGAAAAGAGGGGTACAGCTCCATGTAAGGCTACCTGCCCCGCACATGTGAGCATCCAAGGATATATTGCCCTGATTCAAAAGGGCAAGTATAGAGAGGCCCTGGAGCTTTTCAAAGAGGCACATCCCTTTCCCGGCATATGTGGAAGGGTATGCCACCATCCATGCGAAGGTATCTGCACACGGGGCGATGCTGACGAGCCATTGGCCATACAATACTTACACAGATTTTTGGCTGACGAGGATGCCTCTTCCGAATCCCCTTATGTTCCAGAAGTAAAGGAAAAGAGAGATGAAAAAGTGGCCATCATCGGGGCAGGACCTGCAGGGCTTTCCGCTGCCTACTTCTTGGCCTGGCAGGGTTACCAGGTAACAGTATTTGAAAAGCTTCCTGTGGTAGGCGGCATGATGGCAGTGGGTATCCCTGAATACAGACTTCCCAGGGAGATAATAGCCCAGGAGGTCAAGACCATTGAGCAAATGGGTGTCCAAATCAAGACCGGGGTGAGCTTCGGAACAGATATCACTCTGGAAAGCTTGAAAAAGGATGGCTACAAGGCGGTATTCTTGGCCACCGGGCTCCATGTAAGCCGTAAGCTTAACGTGGAAGGAGAGGATCTCCCAGGGGTCCTAAAGGGAGTTGATTTTCTAAGGAATGTTGCTCTTAAGAAGCAAGTGGACATAGGCAAGAGGGTAATCGTGATTGGTGGGGGAAATGTGGCAATAGACGTGGCCCTTACTGCAAAGAGGCTAGGCGCTGAAAGCGTTACCCTTGTGTGCCTTGAAAAACGCGATGAAATGCCTGCGTGGGATTATGAAATCGAGGAGGCTATTGAGGAAGGAGTCAAGATAGTAAACAGTCTGGGTCCAAAACGCTTCCTTGAAAAAGGTGGCAAACTCACCGGAGTAGAATTCAAGAAATGCGTATCTGTTTTTGATGAAAGCGGTGCATTCAATCCTTCTTACGATGAGACAGACCTCACCACTATTGAGGGAGATACCGCAATTGTGGCCATAGGCCAGGCTGCTGACCTTTCATTCGCAGATACCCAAGGCATAGAGGTCAGTCCCAAAGGAGGAATCGCAGCAGATCCCGTCACGCTGGAGACCTCGGTAGAAGGAGTATTTGCAGGTGGTGACGTATATTACGGCCCAAAGAGTGTAGTAGAAGCTGTCGCCTGCGGCAAAGAAGCGGCAGAAAGCATACATCGTTATATCAATGGCCTTGATCTTCGCAAGGGCCGTCCCAAGGAGTGGTCATATGAAAAACCACCTTTGGATAACGTTTTTCCTGCCAAGCGCAGAATAATGCGGAGACTTTCTCCTGAGGAGAGGAAGAATAATTTCAAAGAGGTGGCCTTAGGATTCACCGAACAAGAGGCAAGGGCAGAGGCAGGAAGATGCCTCAAATGCGGTATCTGTTCCGAATGCTATCAGTGCGTGAAGGCGTGTTTGGCCGGAGCCGTAAAACATGACATGGCCCCTAGACAGTACACCTTGGAGGTGGGAGCCATTCTATTGGCCCCCGGCTTTACTCCTTTTGATCCCTCTATTTACGACACCTACAATTACACCACGCATCCTAATGTGGTCACCAGCATGGAATTCGAAAGGATACTTTCTGCCTCCGGGCCTTTTGAAGGCCATTTGATCAGACCCTCGGACCACAAGGAGCCCAGAAAAATCGCATGGCTTCAGTGCGTAGGCTCCAGAGACATCAATCGCTGTGACCACGGTTATTGCTCTGCCGTGTGCTGCATGTATGCCATTAAGGAGGCAGTAATAGCAAAGGAGCATAGCGCTGAGGACCTGGAGACCACCATCTTCTTTATGGATATGCGCACATACGGCAAGGAGTTTGAAAAGTACTATACCAGAGCGGAGCAGGAAAGGGGCGTCCGTTTTGTTCGATCAAGGATCCACTCCATAGAACCTGTAGATGGTGGAGATCTCAAGATTACCTATGCAACCGAGGGCGGGGAAATAAAAGAAGAGACCTATAATATGGTAGTTCTTTCCATAGGCCTTGCGCCCAATGAGGACGTAGTGCAGTTGGCAGAAAGGCTGGGTATAGACCTCAACCACTATAATTATGCCCAGACCACAACCTTTGAACCGGTAAGCACCAACCGCGAAGGCATTTACGTGTGCGGCGTATTCCAATCGCCAAAAGACATTCCTCAGTCCGTCATGGAGGCCTCCGCTGCTGCTGCTGCCTCTGGTAAGATACTTGCTGAGAGCCGCTTTACCATGACCCGCACCAAAGAATTGCCCCCTGAAAAGGATGTGTCAGGAGAGGAACCGCGGGTGGGCGTCTTTGTTTGTAATTGCGGTATTAACATCGGGGGCATTGCAGATGTGCCTGCTGTGCGGGAGTACGCAAAGACCCTTCCACACGTGGTGCACGTGGAGGATAATCTCTTCACTTGTTCTCAAGATACTCAGGACAAAATGAAAGAGGTGATAAAGGAAAAGGGGATAAATCGCGTTGTGGTTGCCTCTTGCTCACCCAGAACTCATGAGCCCCTGTTCCAGGAGACGATCCGTGAGGCAGGGCTCAACAAATACCTGTTTGAAATGGCCAACATCAGGGACCAGGACACATGGGTCCACATGAATGACCCTGAAAAGGCCACCGAAAAGGCAAAGGACCTGGTTAGGATGGCAGTTGCAAAGGCTGCGCTCATTGAGCCCCTGGATCAAATTAGCCTCGAGGTGAATCGTTCTGTCCTGGTTATTGGAGGAGGCGTTGCCGGTATGGAGGCGGCGTTGGGTGCTGCGGAGCAGGGCTTCAAGGCCTATCTTGTGGAGAGGACCGCTGAACTGGGCGGTGTTGCAAGAAAACTCTACAAGACATGGAAAGGTGAAGAGGTAAAACCCTATCTCGATGCCTTGGTGGAAAAAGTCAAATCTCACCCCGAAATAGAGGTCTTCCTGAAAACTGAGGTAAAGGACACCACCGGCATACTGGGTAATTTTGCCACAACCCTCGTCCCTGTAAATGGAAGAGGTGATTCCACGGTTGTGGAGCACGGGGCCACCGTAATTGCGACAGGAGGTCAGGAATACAAACCAACAGAGTATCTCTATGGTGAACATCCAGACGTGCTGACTCACCTTGACTTCGACCAGGCGTTGATAGATGACGACCCAAGGATCAAGAAGGCAGGGACTGCCGTGTTCATTCAGTGCGTGGGATCCAGGATCCCGGAGAGACCTTACTGCAGCAGAACATGTTGCACCCACAGCCTTGAGAGCGCACTGACCCTCAAGGAAATGAACCCCGATATGGATATCTTTATCCTTTACCGGGATATGCGCTCTTATGGGTTCAGGGAGGATCTTTATCGCAAGGCCAGGGAGCAGGGTGTCATATTTGTGAGATATGACCTTGACCGCTTGCCCCAGCTTGCTGCTGATGAGAACAACACCCTTTCGATGACGGTTGTTGACCATGTTTTGGCACGAGAAATCAAGATAAACCCGGATCTGGTGATACTGGCCAGTGCAATACTGCCCAATGAGAACAAGGAGCTGTTTGAACTGTTCAAGGTGCCCGTTAACGACGAGGGCTACCTCATCGAGGCTCACATGAAGCTCCGACCGGTGGACTTCGCCTCAGAGGGGTTGTTCATGGCGGGCCTTGCTCATTATCCAAAACCCGTCGATGAAAGCATTGCCCAGGCAAATGCTGCTGTGGCGAGAGCCGCCACTATCCTGTCCAAAAAGTCCATCACCCTCGGTGGCGTGGTAGCAGTGGTGTCTCCCGAGAAATGTGCGGTGTGTCTCACCTGTGTCAGGACATGCCCTTATGGAGCCCCCAGCATAGGAGAGGAAGGCCACGCAGTGATTGATCCTGCCGAGTGCAGGGGCTGTGGTGCCTGTGTGGCTGAGTGTCCGGGAAAAGCTATAAGCCTCCAGCACTTTACAGATGAACAAATTATTGCTAAGACCGATGCCCTTTTTGGCGCATCGTCGCATAAGTGAATCGCCTTAGGAGGAAGCTAGATATGTCCGAAGATTTTGAACCCCAGATTTTGGCTTATTGTTGCCAGTATTGAGCGTATTCGGCTGCGGACCTGGCAGGTTCCATGAGGTTGAACTATCCCCCAAACGTGAAGATCATTCAGGTGCCTTGCAGTGGCAGAGTTGATATTATACATCTGCTCAGGGCCTTAGAGGACGGCGCTGACGGCGTATATGTTGCCGGATGCCTTGAGGGAGAATGCCATTTTATGACTGGTAACCTCAAGGCGAAAAAGCGGGTACAGTATGTAAAAAAGGTGTTGGAGCAAATAGGGATTGAACCTGAAAGAGTTGAGATGTTTAATCTGTCTTCTGGTGAAGGTCCACGTTTTGCAGAAATCGCCAGAGAGATGGTGGAAAGAATTAAGAAACTGGGGCCCAGCCCCATAAAGCTGAAAAAGGCTGCATAGAGCCAGAGAGGTGTACCATGATTGTAGCTGATAGAAAACCGCTTAATGAAATCCTGGAAATGGTAAAGGACTACAAGAAGATCCTACTTGTAGGATGTAAGGGGTGTGTGACCGTTTGCAATGTCGGCGGAGCAAAGGAGGTAGGTATCCTGGGCTCAATTCTCCGGCTCGCAAGGGCCAAGGAAGGCAATCCTTTGGAGGTGGATGAAAAGACCTTGGAGCGCCAGTGTGATCCTGAATATGTGAACCAGATAAAAGACGTGGTGGACGAATATGACGCCATTGTCTCTATGGCCTGCGGGGTGGGACCTCAGTTCCTGTCAGAACGTTATCCCCAGAAAAGGATATATCCCGCAGTGAACACCACTTTCTTTGGAGGCGCGGTGCAGCACGGCGTTTGGGCTGAGAGGTGTGCAGGCTGTGGGACATGTATCATCCATTATTTTGACGGTCTGTGCCCAATTGCCCGTTGCTCCAAGAGCCTTCTTAATGGACCGTGTGGTGGATCGGCCGGCGGTAAATGCGAGGTCTCTAAAGACATCGAGTGTATATGGGACACCATTGTGAGGAAAAAAATGGAACAGGGTCGTCTCCAGGACCTACTGGAGATTAAACCTCCTAAAGATTGGACCACGGCCCGTGATGGAGGACCCAGAAAGAGTGTTAGGGAGGAACTGATCATATGACTGAGCTAAAATCAGGAAGCAATCTGGAAAAGGTCTTACGAGCCGGTCACTTCGCCTTCACGGGGGAATGCGGGCCTCCCAAGGGCGCCAACGTTGAACACCTAAAAGAAAAGATCTCTCATCTAAAGGGCATGGTCGACGCGGTGAATGTGACGGACAACCAAACTGCAGTGGTGAGACTGTCCAGTTGGGCCGCCTCCACCATTATGCTTCAAGAGGGCGTGGAGCCCAACTTCCAGATGGTATGCAGAGACCGCAACCGCCTTGCCATACAAAGTGATATTCTGGGTGTCTATGCTATGGGCATTCGCAACATGCTTTGCTTGTCTGGAGACCACCAACGCTTTGGCAATCATCCCCAAGCGAAGAATGTATATGACATTGACTCAATGCAGCTCATTGCACTGGTCAAGAAGATGAGAGACGAGGGAAAGTTCCTCAATGATGAGGAGATCGATGTACCTCCTCGTCTGTTCATAGGGGCAGCCTGCAATCCTTTTGCCGAACCCTATGAATTCCGCGTCTACCGCTTGGCAAAAAAGATAGAGGCTGGCGCAGACTTTATTCAGACACAGTGTATATATAACATGGAGAGATTCAGGGATTTTATGAAGCGCGTAGTGGACATGGGCCTTCATGAGAAATGTTACATCCTGGCAGGTGTAACGCCCATGAAAAGCGTCGGTATGGCCCAGTATATGGCAAAGATGGTACCGGGTATGGATGTACCCGATTCTCTGATCAAGCGATTGAAGGGAGCCGGAAAAGGCAAGGTGGCCGAAGAAGGTATCAAATTCGCAATTGAACAAATTGAAGAATTCAAAGAAATGGAAGGAGTTGCAGGCGTTCACCTCATGGCCATTGAGTGGGAGCACCGGGTTCCTGAAATAGCCGAAAGGGCCGGCATGCTTCCAAGGCCGCAAGTGTAGCTTATCTCAAGAGTCAGCTAGAAAAAGCCCGCTCTTCGGAGCGGGCTTTTTTCTGTTTCCTGTCTACCTCCTGTTTACAAGGATCATTCCGGTACTCACGAGTGCCAGTGCTACCAGTTGGCTCGCATGGACAGGCTCTCCCAATATAATTATGCCACTAATCAGGACACCAAGGACAGGAGTGAGAAAGGAAAACCCATGAAGAAGACTTACCGGACATCTACAGGTTGAACTCTCTCAGTACAATTAGACATGACTGCTACATGGCAAATCATGGAATAAAAAAAGAAGGTGCTGGAGTAGTCGCTCACAACAGCACCCTCTTCTCATCGTTGCAAAGGCGCTCAAAGATCTTAGTTCACATTCATGGCTTCCCGGCCAGACTCAGTTTGTGCATCTCTCTCCACTGAGAAGGGCTGATGTAGCGTTCACCCAGAGACCACATGCCAGCCTTCTCCTTCCTTGCTTCTCTTTCCGCCTCAAGGTATGGACTGATATCAAAGTTGGACGGAAGATCCTTGTCAAATGCCTCTGCAAGGCCCTTTTTTACCATTTCCAGATTTATATTCTTACCGTTGAGGAAAATAACCCCCAGGATGTTATTGTCAGGATACGGTGCTCTTCCATATCCCACGATCTTTACTTCCTTATCAAGTATCAAGCTTGAAAGGTAGTTTCTTGCCTCCCGACCGAATGGCTGATCAGGCACTTGGGAAGATTCGGAAATCTCCGGCGCATCAATGCCCATGAGCATTACGTATATGACGGTACCATCCCTTACAGCCATAACTGTATCGCCATCGTAAACTCTGGTGACCTTAAAGCTCTGGGTATCAGAGCCCCATGCCCCGGGCAACCAAAATATCAATGAAATTACACCAAAATAAAATAGAAACCTTTTCATAGCCGTCCTTCTTCGCTATTCTTATTTCTGTAAGGTTAAGACATCTGCATTTAAAATACAAATCGAAAATTCTTGCAAATTTCTAAAGCAAAAGAGTTTCTTTTCACATCCCCTCCTCTTCTGCGGTATCTAAAATGCAGACATAGACCGAGAAATTGACATTGACAGATCACCATTCCTCCTGTAATTTTTATAAGATACAATACGTGTTATGGGTGCGTAGTCGGTGCACTTAAGAGGCTCCCTTTTGAGCAGGCTTCCGGTAACTGCACAATATAGGGTGCCTCTTCCATTAGTTTGCGCAGAATTGGAAGTTGCCTATTTGACAATTCGGCGGCAAGTACTAGCTTATTTATGTAAAGGCCTCGCTCGCACCCACAGATCTCAAGTCAAAATAGAGAAAGGGTAAGAAAAAAGATGAAGACAAACGTCGAACAATTGGGCCCCACAAGCAAAAAGTTGATGATTGAAATTGAGTCTGACGAAGTGGACAGGAGGATCGATCAGGCCTACCGGGAAATCGGGAAGCATGCGAAGATTAAGGGCTTTAGGCCGGGCAAGGTTCCCTTGAAGCTCCTTGAGAGGTATTACGGCAAGCAGGTTATCGAAGATGTGCAAAAAGACCTCATAGGAGAGACATTCCCTAAGGCCCTGCAAGAATCCGATATTTATCCGCTGAATTTTCCGGTCCTGGAAAAGGGTCCCATCGAGAGGGGAAAAAGTTTTAAGTACTCTGCTATCATGGAAGTTCGTCCGGAAATTGAGCTGGGTGAATATTTAGGTATAGAGATTGAGAAAGACGAGCCTACTGTATCAGATGAAGATGTTGAGGAACGCTTGGAGCAAATTCGCAAGGCCCATGGAAAGCTTAAACCAGTGGAGCCCGATCGCCCTGTTCAGGAAGGTGATTACGCAATTGTGGAGTACCAGGCATTTGTGCAAGGTCAGCCTATTGAAGACATGCACTCGTCCAATTTCATGATCAAGATTGGTAGTGGTGATTTTCATCCTGACCTTGAAAGGGGGTTGATCGGAGCCCAAAAGGGCGAGGAAAGGGAAATCCACGTAGAGTTCGAAGAGGATTATTACCATAGCCTCCTTGCGGGTAAGTCCGTAGATTTTAAGATTAGGGTCATTGATCTAAAGTATATGGAACTGCCTGAGCTTAATGACGAATTTGCAAAGCAACTGGACCCAGAGATGAAAAATCTGAATGCACTCAAGGATAGGCTAAAGGAGTTGATATTTCAAGAAAGGGAGAGACAGACCGAGCGTGAAGCAAAAGAACAACTCTTGGAGAAAATCGGTCAAGGTGTTGACATAGCCCTGCCACAGAGTCTTGTTGAGAGCGAGATTGCTCGAAGCATTGAAAACTTGAAACAGGACCTGCTGAGGAGCGGGGCCAGCCTGGAAAAAGCGGGTTTCTCAGAGCAAAAACTGAAGGAAGACCTAAGGCCCTCTGCTGAGAAAAAGGTCAAGAATTCGTTAATTCTCACCGAAATTGCAAGACAGGACAATATCAATGTAACCGACGAAGATCTTAACCAGGCCTTTGATGACCTAGCCAGTGCGACCGGTCAGGAAGTAGAGCCATTGCGGCGTTACTATGAGGTTAGAGGAATGATCGACTCCCTCAAGCAGAGGTTGCTCGAGCAAAAAACATTGAATTACCTATTTGAGCATGCTAACATTATTAAAAAAGGACAGCCCACTGAGGCCGCTAATTCCAAAGAGTCCAACGAGAAGGAGAACAACTGAATACCATGCTGATACCAATAGTAATTGAACAGTCAAGCCGAGGTGAGCGTGCATATGACATATACTCCAGACTTCTGAAAGATCGGATTATTTTTATGGGTGAACAGGTTCATGATGGCATGGCCAATACCATAATAGCTCAAATGTTGTTCTTGGAATCCGAGGATCCTGATAAGGACATCAACCTATACATCAACTCACCCGGTGGCTCTGTAACAGCAGGATTGGCGATCTATGATACGATGCAGTACATTAAACCCGCCGTGGCTACCATATGTATGGGTCAAACCACAAGCATGGCAGCACTTTTACTTGCGGCAGGCGCCAAAGGTAAACGCTATGCCTTACCCCATGCTCGCATCATGATCCACCAGCCACTAGGAGGGGCACAGGGCCAGGCAACTGACATTGACATCCATGCCAGGGAAATACTCAAGATCCGAGACCTGCTTAATGAGATTTTGGCTGAACATACGGGTCAGCCCATTGAAAAAATACGGCAGGATACAGAGCGCGACTTCTTCATGAGCGCTCATGAGGCAAAGGAGTATGGTATCATCGATAAGGTGATTACCAGCAGGGAAATACCAATAACACAAAATAAATGATTAACGGGAATTGCTATGCCAAGGAAAAACGATTCGAATGGAGATTTGCTCTGTTCCTTTTGCGGTAAGAGTCAGGACGAGGTAAAGAAGCTCATTGCAGGCCCTTCTGTGTATATCTGCGATGAGTGTATCCAATTGTGCAATGAAATCATTGCAGAGGAGTATGCTCAGGAGGCCGAGCAAGAGGGAGCAGGACGCCTTCCTAAGCCCTCGGAGATAAAAGAGATTCTAGATCAATATGTAATAGAACAAGAGCGCCCCAAAAAGATCCTTTCGGTGGCCGTTCATAATCACTACAAGAGAATCAATACCAAGGTGGATATGGAGGGTGTTGAGATTCAAAAGAGCAACATCCTCTTAATTGGCCCAACAGGGTGTGGAAAAACCCTCCTCGCACAGACATTGGCAAAGATTTTGAAAGTGCCCTTTACTATAGCTGATGCCACCACTCTGACCGAGGCTGGTTACGTGGGTGAAGATGTAGAAAATATCATTCTGAATCTTGTACAGATGGCTGATTATGATGTTGAGGCAGCTAGTAAGGGCATTGTGTATATAGACGAGATTGACAAGATTGCACGAAAGACTGACAGTCCTTCTATTACACGCGATGTCTCCGGTGAAGGCGTTCAGCAGGCTTTACTCAAGATTATAGAAGGCACCATGGCTAATGTTCCACCAAAAGGAGGCCGAAAACATCCTCAGCAGGACTTTGTGAAGGTGGATACCACCAATATCTTGTTCATATGCGGTGGGACCTTCAATGGATTGGACAAGATCATTCAGAGCCGCATAGGGAAAAAGGCCATGGGCTTTGAGGCCGACATTGCGGGATCAGGCCAAATGAAGATGAATGAGATTATGTCTCTCGTGCAACCCGAAGACCTCATCAAGTTCGGGCTGATTCCTGAATTTATAGGTAGAATTCCTATCCTGGCCACACTGGATGAACTCAGCCTCGAGGCACTCGTTCGGATACTCACTGAGCCGAAAAACGCACTGGTAAAGCAGTACAAGAAGCTCTTTGAGTTGGAGGGGGTTGAGCTGAAGTTCACGGATGAGGCGTTGCTGGCCATCGCGAGAGAGGCTGTTAATAGAAAATCCGGAGCAAGAGGCTTAAGGGCAATTATGGAATCCGTCATGCTGGACATTATGTATGACATCCCTTCTACTCCAGGGATACGGGAGTGCATAATTGGTGAAGAGGTTATAACCAAAGGCGAAAGGCCTTTGTTACTCTACGAAAACCAAGTGGGGTATGCATAGCAGTATGTTTAATATGAAAAGAGATCCTAAGGGTTTTATAAGGGAAGAGACGTTTTTCTATCCTCTGCTGCCGCTGCGAGATGTGGTGGTTTTCCCGAATGTGGTGGTCCCACTGTTCGTGGGAAGGGACAAGTCTATAAAGGCGCTGGAATATGCCATGTCTCATCAGAAGGAGATCTTCCTTTCCGCCCAGAAAGATGCAAAAGTGGATAGCCCTACCCCACGGGATATATACTCCCACGGGACCCTTGGCAGTGTGCTGCAGCTCCTAAAGCTGCCTGACGGCACAGTTAAGGCCCTGATCGAAGGGAAATTCAGAGGCAAGATAGAGAACTTCCTGGGTGACCAAGAGTTCTTCATGGTGGAGGTAAGGCGCCTTTATACCAAAGGAGAGATTAACCTTGAGACCAAGGCGCTGGTCAGGACGATTAACTCGAGCTTCGAGGAATATGCAAAGCTGAATAACAAGATCAGTGAAGAAATCGTCGCCACTGTGACTTCCATAGAGGATCCTGAACGCCTTGCTGACACTATTGCTGGCCACCTTTCTCTCAAAGTACGCGATAAACAGGAGCTGCTTGAGACCGAGGAGCTTAACAAGCGCCTTGAAAAGCTATTTGAAAAGCTGCGCAATGAAATTAGCATCCTTCGTCTGGAGCAAAGACTACGTACCCGCGTAAAGAAACAGATGGAGAAGACTCAGAAGGACTACTATCTCAATGAGCAGATGCGGGCCATACAAAAAGAAATGGGCGCGAAGGATGACTTTAAGGCAGAGCTGGACGAACTGGAAAAACGCATCAAGCGCAAGCGCCTTCCTAAAGAAGCCCATGCCAGAGTGAAACATGAGTTCAAGAAACTGAAAATGATGTCGCCCATGTCAGCGGAAGCTACTGTTGTTCGCAACTACATTGACTGGATCTTGTCTCTCCCGTGGTATGAGAAGACAAAGGAAAAGATGGATATTGAAGAGGCTGAGGCCATCCTTGAAGAAGACCATTATGGATTAGAAAAACCAAAGCAACGGATACTGGAGTACCTTGCTGTTCAGCGACTCACAAAAAAGGTGCGCGGGCCGATACTTTGTTTCGTCGGCCCCCCCGGCGTTGGTAAAACCTCTCTGGCAAGATCAGTGGCAAGGGCCACGGGCAGAAACTTTGTGCGTCTGTCCCTTGGAGGAGTAAGGGATGAGGCTGAAATCCGGGGGCACCGGAGAACTTACATCGGTGCGCTGCCTGGTAAGATCATTCAGTATCTCAAAAAGGCCAAATCCAATAATCCAGTGTTCTGCCTTGACGAAGTGGACAAGATGAGCACAGACTTTCGGGGAGATCCTGCAGCAGCACTACTTGAGGTTTTGGACCCTGAGCAAAACTATGCCTTCAATGACCACTACCTTGACCTTGACTATGACCTATCAGATATCCTTTTCATAACAACGGCCAATACCTTGCACAGTATCCCCTTGCCCCTCCAGGATAGGATGGAGATTATCAGGCTTCCGGGATACACTGAGCTCGAGAAAATGAACATTGCCAAGCAGTTTCTCATAAAGAAACAAATCGAGCAGAACGGATTGAAACCCGAGAATATCACTTTTACGGACAACGCCATCCTCAACATCATCCGTCTCTATACAAAGGAGGCAGGGGTGAGGAATCTAGAAAGAGAGATCTCCTCCATCTGTCGCAAGGTCGCCAAGGAAGTGGTTAAGAAAGGTGAGCAGACAAAGATCCAGATCACGGCCCGGTCGTTACACAAGTACCTCGGTGTGCCAAAATTTAGATACGGACGCACTGAGGAAAAAAACACCATAGGCGTGGCTACAGGACTTGCGTGGACTGAAGTTGGGGGCGAATTGCTCCAGACAGAGGCCACGGTCATGCCAGGCAAGGGAAACTTGGTTTTGACAGGTAAGTTGGGAGAGGTAATGCAGGAATCCGCACAGGCTGCCCTGAGCTATGTGCGGTCCCGGTCAAGGCTCCTCAGGCTTCCCGATAATTTTTACGAGAAAGTAGATATCCACGTACATGTACCGGAGGGAGCTATACCAAAGGACGGCCCTTCAGCAGGGATCACCCTTGCCACAGCAATTGTCTCTGCCCTCACTAGGAAACCCGTAAATCATGACATTGCCATGACCGGCGAAATTACCCTCCGAGGAAGAGTACTCCCCATAGGTGGACTAAAAGAAAAAATTTTGGCTGCCCATCGGGGGGGAGTGAGCAAGGTAATCATTCCCTTTGAAAACAAGAAAGATATTGAAGAAATACCCAAAAAGATTCTTAAAAAAGTGGAGCTGATCTTGGTGGAACACATGGATGAGGTGTTGCGTGAAGCCCTCATCTTGGAAGAAGGCGAGGAACTCTTCGCAACCGAAAAGGATTATGCTCCGTTCTGTGTAGAAGAATTGATTAAGAAGGAAAAACCTGCTTCGTCAGAAATAACCGCTCATTGAGATGATTGTCCGGGTTGACAACTCCCCGTCCAATTGATAGATTATTTTTAACCGTAGGCGGATAGCTCAGTGGGAGAGCATCGGCCTTACAAGCCGGGGGTCGCAGGTTCAAATCCTGTTCCGCCTACCATGTTTGGTCAAATGGTTGAACGGTCAAATGGGAAACTGGTCATTAAAGATTTGACCATTCAACAAGTAAACTATTTAACCAATAACCCACCAACCAGCGGGGGCGTAGTTCAGTTCTGGTTAGAACGCCGGCCTGTCACGCCGGAGGTCGCGAGTTCGAGTCTCGTCGTCCCCGCCATTGCTGATTAAGAAGCCTGTTACGCTATTAACATTCCAGTCGTGACAGGCTTTTCTTATTCTCACTTATTCGGTTCATATACTATACCGACCTACTTTGTATTCTTTTATCAGGTTGACACCTTACTCAACTTTCTTTATTCTCACCCCATGCCTAGTGCCCCTTTACAGCCGGATACCTCTAAACGTAATTCTGAGCCAGCCAAAGCAAAGATCGTCCCATCGCCCTCTGATTTTTGGGTGCCGGGAAACACCAACCAGACCATCCAGTCATTCATATCCCACAGTCTTCTAAGGTCTAGGGACTTCCTCAACCTCGTGAATCACTGTCATTTTGATGACAGAAATGTGCTGATACACTTGGTCGGGAACTCTCACGACATAATTGTGCCTGCACACCCCCTGCCCTCATCGGACAAGCAGATCTTATGCGAATGCCCTTTTGAGGTTTTATCAAGCCTGCGAGATAAGTTTATTGTGGCCCATATTCTTGTGGACGAGAGGAAATCTGTTGCCATTATGCCCACCGACCACGTACCCCTATCGGGTAGCTCTGTGACCATCCCCATTACACATAGACCATATAGAGTTACCAGAAGAAAGGGGCATCGTCATCCGGCGGACAATATTGAGGCTGCCGTGCTGGTAGGTGGCAAGGTCCTCAAAGGCAGGCTAATTGAGTTTAGCATTGAAGCCTGTCATCTCGAGATCGCTCTAGAAGAAGACTTCTCGGCTCATTACAACATAGCCCAAAAAACTATCCTGATAGCGCTGGCCTCAAAAGGCGAAATCAGCCTTAAGATGCCAGCTCGTATCATGCGCTTGTGGCGCAGGGGGCAAAAATTTGGCATAGTCGCAAGGCCCATGGAACATACAGTCAGCCGGTTTCGCAAAAGAAAAGTCCGTAATCCGAGGTTATCCCTCGACCCACCACCGCTTATCCGTTTGGTACATCCTCTGTCGGGCCGCGAAATGGAGCTGGAAGCCTATGAAATTAGTTCTTCTGGTTTCTCTGTCTTAGAGTCCGACGCTGACGGGGTCTTGATTCCAGGGCTTTTCATAAAAGACCTTAAAATTCATGTGTCCGGCTCAGCTCCGATCAGTTGTTCAGCCCAGGTTATTCACAGAAGCCTTGAACGGGAAGAAGCCCTCCGACGAGTTGGGGTATCCATTGTAGATATGGGGATCCAGGACTATAACCGGCTCAGTAGAATCATTACCAGCAGGCTAGATCCTTGTGTGAGGGTATCGGCTGAGTTTAGCACGGAAGCCTTATGGGATCTGTTCTTTAGCTCCAGCTTCATATACCCTGACAAATATGCCTATATCCATCCCAGTAAAGACCGGTTTAAAGAAACCCATAATAAGATCTGCTCGCTGGACCCGGACATAGCAAAATCTTTCCTGTACCAGAAGGGAAATGTCATTTATGCACACCTCGGACTGGTCAGGGCTTTTGAAAAATCATGGATGCTTCACCATCATGCGGCCAAACCAACGGAAAATAGGTTGAGCGGTCTTATTGTGCTCAAGAATGCAATGTTTTTCCTCAATGATATGCACCGTTACCCCTCGTCCAACATGAGGTATGCCATCTGCTTTTTCAGGCCCAATAATCGCTTCCCTCGCCGTGCATTCGGAGGATTTTCGGATCATTTGAACAATGACCATGGCTGTGCCCTGTACCGGTTCTCCTACCATCACTGGAACCAAAACATAAGGACTCCTTCTCTTCCCAAGGGCTGGGCCATGGAACCAATGAAAGCCCATCATCTCGATTTCATCCTCAACAATTGCGGTAATTCCGAGTTTCCACTACTAATCAATTCTATGGGCACGTTCTCCTGTTTCGACGAAACCATGGACCTGGAAGCCAGCTATGCCAGGTATGGGATGATAAGAAGGGTTATCAGGCAGGCGCTCTCGTATAATGGAGAGACATTGGCCATCCTAGTGATAAACCGCTCTGATCCAGGGCTCAACCTCTCCGGTCTACTTGACTGTATTTATTTTATTGTAACACCCAATGCTTTACACAGGATAGGCCCAGAGGTGGCAAGTAAAGTTCTGGGCTTTGCTTGCTCCAAATACCCTTACCGTTCTGTCCCGGTCATCAGTTATCCCGCAGAGGTTATCCCCTCCAGCAAGAGTTATATGTACTGGGCTCTTGATGTTATTTACGGTGACGAATTTATGGCCTACATGAAGGAAAGATTCAAGATCTGAGAGGCTTGATCCCTTTGCACATGATAATAGGGGTATACGTGAAGCGCATAGGGTTCTCAAAAAACTTCTCGAAATCACCAAAAAACTCCTGTAGTCCGTTGGGGTAGATTTCTTTTATAACAAAGGGCGCCTTTTGGGTTACCATCTCTACCTTTTTCGTCCAATTGAACATATCTCCTCGGCTTACATCGCCGTATATGAGGTGATGGGGCCTCATGTCCATCCTGATTTCCTCAAAACCTGCTTCATAAATAAGGCTGTATAGCTTCCTACCCACATACGGATCAAAGTCATGCTCCTCTTCTAAGTAGCCCATTATTTTATGTAAGGCATTTTCCAACCTGGCTGGCAGTGGGTAGTGCCCAAGGCAATTGTTGTCCAGATCCAGCAGGCACAAGGTGCCCCCTGGCCTTAGCACCTTGGTTAAATTCTCAACTATTTGATTCAGTGAGGACCTATTGTACTCCAAAACAAACCTCGCCCACACGAGGTCAAATCTTTCGCCAAAGGGTAATTCATCACGGAGGTCATATAATGCGAATTCAATTAGGTCCTCTTTGCCATAGTGTTTCCTCGCGTATGCAATCCTCTTAGGAGAATAATCCACTCCCACAATCGGATGCTCTGTTATATTGGAAAGTAGGGAAGTAACAATCCCAGGACCACATCCTGCATCAAGGATTTTTTTCCCTTTTGTAACGCCACACCAGCGAGCCTGCTCCAAAACAGCCTCAGGGTCGGTTTTCAATTCAAGGCGCAGTTCCTCCTCGGAGCTCTCCATCAGATATCTCATGTTTGCCAATCTGCAACCTCCCAATGATCTCTTTTTAATCATAAGTATATCCAATAAATCAAGTTTGTGATACTATTATCCGATCTAAATACATAGTTTTTTCTTTAGGAAAACTGTCCTATGACAACATCCACCGCGCCATATAGTAATCGAATTCTCAAGATCTACCTACAATTTATCAAATCACGTTATCCTCATATTTTAATAAACGATTTGTTACGGGAAGCCGGCATTGGACCCCAAGAAGCAGAGGATCCAGGTCATTGGTTGACACAGGAACAGATGGACGCTTTCCAGCAAACAGCTGTTAAACGAACCCGCAATCCCAACTTGTCCAGAGACGCCGGAAGGTACGCCACTTCTTCTGAAGGTCTCGGCGCAATACGAGAATATGCTATCGGATTCACTAGCCTTCCTGTAACTTATAAGCTCATAGGGAAACTCTACGGCATGATGAGCCGCGGGGCGGTGGTAGAGTCGCGCAGCATTGGCAGGCGTAAGATTGAGATCATAGCCAAGCCAGCTCCAGGGGTGGAAGAAAAGCCTTACCAGTGTAACAACCGCATAGGTACCTTTGAATCCATAGGAAAACTGTTCACAAAAAAGTTTGCCACTGTGAAGCATCCCGAGTGCATACACAAAGGGGGCAAATGCTGCCGGTACATAGTTACGTGGGAAAATCCTCCTTACTTTCTATGGCAGCGGATCAGGAATATCACTCTTGGGATTTGCATAGCTTCTGCTCCTCTGCCTTACTTCTTGCTCCCAACTGCGCTTTTTCTGCCCGTGTATATGGTCGAAGCATTGCTTTGCTCTGCCCTTTCCATCATGGCCCTTCACAGAAAAAACATTGCACTTGAAGCCCTGTTACAGGAACAGGGAGACACTGCTGCCGAGCATATAAAGGAGATTCGGAAACGTTATGATACCGCCCTTTTGATTCAAGAGATAGGCCATGCCGTTTCAAGGCTCACCAACCTCGACTCTCTGCTCACCAATATCTCATCAATAATGCAGGAGAGACTGGGCTTCGATCGTGGAGCCATCTGGCTTGCAAACGAGGACAGAACCCTACTGCAATACAGAACCGGATATGGATATGAAAAAGACAAGGAGGATTTCTTACGTAATACGCCATTTCACCTTCAAAAAGAAAACGCGCGCGGGCCATTCGTTCTCGCATTTCGAACAAAAAAACCCATACTCCTCAAAGATGTAGAACAGCACACGGAAGAGATGTCTGCCAGGAGTTTACTACTGGCTAAGGTGATGGAGACGAGATCTTTGATATGTGTTCCCATTGTGTACGAAAACGAATCCCTTGGTCTGCTCTGTGTTGATAATCTTTACTCCCAAACTCCACTTGCCCAGAGTGATCTCAACCTTCTGGTAGGTGTAGCCTCGCAGATTGCCGTTAGTATAGTGAATGCAAGGTCCTTTGAAAAAATCAGGCGAAGCGAGAAACAATACAGGGACCTTATAGAGAGCGCGAACAGTGTTATTTTGAGGATTGATAAGCAGGGCAAAATACTGTTCTGCAACCGATTTGGCATTGAATTGTTTGGATATACTGAAAGAGAACTTATTGATAAACACGTCTTATCCCTCTTTCCGTACCACCCAAAGATTGAAGAACAGGTCAAACTGGTACTTGAAGAGGTGCCCAGAAAACTATACGGAATTCTAGTCAGAGAAGGAAAATGCATCACAAAGCAAGGCAAGGAGGTCTGGCTGAACTGGACCTTTAGACCCATCTTCAACGACAAGGGTGCTTTCAGCGAAATACTTTGTATCGGCAATGATGTCACCGAGCTAAAAGCGGCTGAGATGGCAAAGAAAGAGATGGCGGCACGTCTTGAAAGAGCAAAAAAAATGGAGGCCATCGGAACTCTAGCTGGTGGTGTAGCCCACGATCTCAATAACATCTTATCAGGACTGGTGAGCTACCCAGACCTCTTACTGGCCCAACTTCCTGAAGATAGTCCTATGCGAAAACCCATAATGACTATCCAAAAATCCGGTGAAAAAGCCGCCAAAATAGTTCAGGATCTGCTTACTCTTTCCAGGCGCGGTATAGCCAAGAAAGAAATCACAAACCTCAACACACTAATTCGTGACTACCTTCAGAGTCCGGAGTTCAACGATGCCTATTCAGAACACCCTGGCGTCCGTATCGAAACAAACTTCCAAAGCAACCTACTCAACATAGTTGGCTCCCCGGTTCATTTGTCCAAAACGGTAATGAATCTGGTTACCAACGCGCTTGAAGCCATGCCCCAAGGAGGAACACTTACCATATCAACAGAGAATGCCCATGTTGACCAGGTGAGAAGCAGGCTTCTCCACATTAAACAAGGGGACTATGTTGTCCTCAGAGTGTCAGACACGGGCCTAGGAATAGAGAAAAAGGACATAGACAGGATTTTTGAACCGTTTTACACCAAGAAGCAGATGGGAAGAAGTGGAACCGGTCTTGGCATGGCAGTGGTTTGGGGTACTGTGAAGGACCACAATGGCTACATCGACGTAAAAAGCAAAGTGGGACAGGGAACAACATTCACAGTCTATTTTCCAGCAACAAGACAGGTCGAAGACCGCAAGGAAGAAAAACCTGAGAAGCCGCAGTACAAAGGTAAAGGTGAAACTATCCTCGTGGTGGACGACGTCCCTGAACAACGGGAAATCGCCGTGTCAATTCTCAAAGAACTTGGCTATAAAGCTTATGCAGTTGGAAGCGGAGAGGATGCCATTGCGGCGATAAAAGAAAATAATATCGACCTGGTCATGCTTGACATGGTGATGGACCCGGGCATGGACGGGCTTGAGACCTACAAGGAAATCTTGAAGATCAGACCCGAACAGAAGGCAATAATCGTGAGTGGTTACTCTCAATCGAAAAAAGTAAAACAAGCACAAAGAATAGGTGTAGGCGCTTATATCAGAAAACCCTATCTGATGGACAGTATCGCTATCGCAGTAAGAGAGGAATTGGACCGGTGCCGCCCTCCCCCTCTTAGGTCCAACCCTGAAACGTGAGAACTTTTGACTTGACAAAATATCTGGGCGTTTGTAGACAAGAGATCATTCCTAATCATGTGAAGAAGGTATCGGAATGCACTGCAATCAATCCAGGGAAGACTTCTACTTTTATTTTTATTTTAGCACAGGTGGAGGTCTGCCCGTGGATTGATTAGTACTAAGATTTTGGAGAAAAGGCCGTGGGCAGGCCAAAAAGCTCACGGCCTTTTTTTATGCACACCAGATCCCGATCAACCAGGATCTATTGGGTATTTGAATCCTTGAGAACATGTTTGAAAGCTGGAGGATACGAGTTTCACAAGATCGTGGGGAGTGCTTGGCATTCTTGGGCTACGGCAAAACACTTATACAAGGAGGGATCAAAATGTTGGGCAAGAGGATACGAATAGAGAGGGTCATTGACCGCAATACCCGCAAGGCAGTTATTGTACCATTGACCCATGGGGTCGAAATGGGACCGATAGAGGGGATAAAGGACATTAGAAACAGTGTTGATACCATGGCCATAGCAGGAGCGAATTCGGTTATCCTTCACAAAGGCATAGTGCCAGCAGCCCACCGGGGATCTGGCAAAGACATTGGTCTTATTATCCACCTAACTGGCTCTGTGGGAGATGGGACACCAACACTGGTTAGCGATGTTGAGGAAGCTGTGGCCATTGGAGCCGATGCAGTATCTGTGAGGATAGAAATTGGCGGAAAAGATGAAATGGCCATGCTGAGGCTCCTCGGGCAGGTGGGCCGCGATGCATGTCGGTGGGGCATGCCTCTGTTCGCCCTGATGTACCCAGTGGAGAGCAAGGGCAAGAAACCAGGTATTAACGAACTGATGAGAGCAGCCAGGATTGGGGCTGAACTGGGAGCCGATGTGGTAAGGGTCCCTTACAGTGGCTCCCCCGATACCTTCAAGGAAGTGGTCTCTGCGTGCCCCGTTTCCCTTCTTGCACTTGGGGGAGAAAAGAAGGCAAAGGAAAAGGATGTACTTGAGATGGTGCGTGGCGTAATGGACGCCGGAGCAAGTGGTGTCTCAATGGGTCGCAATGTTTTTCAGTATAAGAAACCCGGCAACATGATAAAAGCAGTAAGCCAAATAGTGCATAAAAATTATAAGGTGGAATCGGCTCTAAAGATTCTCGAAGATCAGCCCATTTCAGGTTCTATCTTCAGCACCTCTACACCTATCTGGTGATGAAGAAGCCTCTCTTGCTCTGGTGATAATTTGATTATGGATTCTGAGAGGTCTTAGGACCATTGTAGGCCATCTGAACGAGAGAACACGTTTCCCTTTTCTAAGCCAAGCATGAGTCCAAGTTTACGGCTTGCTGTGAAATATTTACGTAATAACAAAAAAGGTTTTTCGAATAACATGAGCTTTTCTTAGTTTTTCACTAGCTTTTTTTATTTTTTACGGAAAATAAGTTGACATTATAAAGAAATGCTATATTATATTAAGCATTGATGCTGACAACAGCTCAATATGTGGGTTTGGTTTTTGGGAGTTGATCCATTCGCAAGCAGTGGCAGCCTCAAGTGTCGAACTAGGAAATTTTCAGAGAAAGGAGGTTGTCACCATGGCTAATGGAACCGTGAAGTGGTTTAGTGACCAAAAGGGATACGGCTTTATTCAGCAGGAAGATGGTTCGGATGTGTTCGTCCATCATTCAGGCATTAATGGAATGGGTTTCAAGTCCCTTAGAGAAGACGATCGGGTAAGCTTTGATGTTGAGCAGGGTCAGAAAGGCCTGGCAGCAGTAAATGTAACCGTACTCTAAGCTTCTCTCAATGAAACTTAAGCCCTGCCTGGTTAAATCTAGGGAGGGCTTTCTATTTTTTTGCGACCTATCACTAACTAAACCTTCAAGCCAAGTAGTCCTGTCTTTTCTGCCATATACCTGTCAAAACCCTCATCGTCCATTTTAAACCGCGGCTCCAGGAACTCTTTGACCAAGGGACCAGCAGTATACACGGGTTTTGGTGAATCGGAAGTCACGGCCTTCTCAATTATTTCAGCTATTAGACCCGGTCCAGGCAGGCTTAATTGACCGAATAGACGCCCCATGGCCGTGCCCAATGCCTCTTGCACAGGCCTGTAATCTTCTTCAGATTGTTGAACCAGCTCATTGGTCATCCTGTTTGCCACTTCATTGAATTCCGTCGCAATTGCGCCCGGCCTGATGGTGACTACTCTGATACCAAAGGGCCTGACCTCTACTCTCAATGCGTCACTTATGGCTTCCACGGCATGTTTAGTGGCCGCATACACACCGCTCATGGGAAAGGCGAATTTACCCGCTACTGAGCTTAAGTTAACAATAGTACCATATCGCTGCTCCCGCATCCCTGGGAGACATGCTTGGGTTATCCTGATAAGGGAGAACAAATTAACCTCAAACAGACGCCTTATACCGTGGAGAGGCACTTCTTCCAACGCCCCTCTTATACTGTAACCTGCGTTATTGACCAGTACCGTAACAGGCTCCGAGCGTTCTATAATATATTTATACAGGGATTCTACCTCATCGGGACGGGACAGATCGGCCTTCTTTGGGATGATGCCGTCAAAATGAGAGGAAAGCTGTACAATCCGGTCCATTCTCCTTGCAACCCCTATCACTCTATAACCCCTCTTTGCGAGTCTAATGACTGTTTCTCTCCCTATTCCGCTACTTGCCCCCGTAATGAGTGCTGTTTGTTTTCTCTCCCCCATTTCACGCATCCTCTCTGTCGGCTTGTACAGTGAACCCCGCAGTCCTCTGCTGACCAGAGTTTGTTTGTGAAGCTTCCACTCCCACTGTAAGAGGCCTTGCAGGATCTCCCGCCAGGTAAAGGGTCTGGGTTGGAAATGCAAACTCGATACCTTCCTCATTAAATCTTCTGAAAAGTTCTTTATTAAATCTTTCGGTGAAATCCAAATAGGACCAATAATCTGGGGGATGATACCAATAGATGACGAGTATGTTCAGGGAATCTGCGTTAAATTCATTGAAGAATACACGCGGAGGGTAATCTGGATGCATACCTTCGTGATTGTCCAATAGTTCCTTGATTATCTCTATGGCCCGATCGATTTTTTCCGGTGGAGTATCATAGGTCACGGTTATATTTGCCACCCGCCTGATATATGGCCTCTTACCAATATTTCTGATGAGCTTATTGGCCAATTCGCCATTTGGTATGGTTACAAGATGGCCATCGAGTGTTCTAACTTTGGTGGAACGCAACCCCACTTCCTCAACCGAGCCATCTTGTCCATCGACGACGATGCGATCTCCCATTTCAAAGGGCTTATCCACGAACAGCACGACTGAGCCAAAAAAATTCTTGACAGTATCCTGAGCCGCCAAAGCAAGAGCTAAACCACCAATTCCCAATCCTGCGATAATGGAGGTAATTGGCTTGTCACTCAGGATCTGCGCAATCTGCACCAAAACAAGTATGACAACGGTAACCCTCAAGCTTTTGCGAATTATGGGTACCAACATATCATCAAGTTTAGTCGCGGTCCTCCCTGCCATCCTGCTGAACCACTCAGTGGGAATATCGACCAACCAATAAAGGAAGTAACCTATTCCCACGCTGAGCAATATGGCACTCAGAGTGTCAGAGGCATCAGCCAACCAGCCTTTTAACCGCAATATGGCGAGACCAGATGAAATACCTGCAGCAGCGAGCAGAAATACTGCTCCCTTACTGACTGCATTGAACGTGGTGGCCATAATGGTTCTGTTGGCCGCACTAAATTTTTTTGCCAATCGAAGAAGAAATATTTTGGCGATCTTGCCCAACAGCAATGCAAACAGGATTATGCCAAACAGTATTAGTATGCGCCAAATGTTGTTACCCATGACCTCGTATTGGAACACATTTCCCATGGCCTACCCTCATTTACTTTGCATTCTTGTAAATTTTCACAAAGGATGGAATCAAATCTCTTATAGTGCAAAAGCCTTGGCTGGTAAAGGGAAAAGACTTTGCAAGTCATTCCATGCATTGCTCTATTTGAAACCAACAAATAACAGCCAACCTGCGAAGCTTAGGCCAGAGAGGAGTGTTGACACTGATATGGTGGTGCTGGCCAGCGCCTGGTCTCCTCCCAGTTCACCTGCCATCACGTACGTAACAGTCGCAGTAGGAGAGGAGAGTAAAATGATACTCGGCACAA
>JALVSJ010000445.1 GCA_027024445.1 Desulfobacterales bacterium | reverse complement strand
ACCCTACCTTGACGAGATCGAGAAAGTAAAGACAGTCGCTTTGGATCACGAAATCGTGGACGACCAGACTAATGCAATTGCCATTGATCTGGTTGCCCAGATTAAGACGCTCGCCAAAAAACTCGAAACCAAACGGAAAGAAATAGTGGCAGAGCCAAATAAATTTGTTCGGCAAGTAAACAGCTTCTGCAAGAAATTCAGCGAGCCGTTAACTGCCGCTGAAAAAGCGCTCAAGACCAAGATCGGCCAGTATCAATACCGTCTTGAGCTTGAGAGGCGGAAAAAGGAAGAAGAAATCAGGAAAAAGAATGAAGAACTTCAACGGAAGCTGGAGGAGGAGGCCAAAAAAGTGGGCGTAGAAGCCCCTAAAATCACCCCCTTGCCTGCCAGCAAGTCACCTGATGAAAGGGTGGTTCGCACAGATACGGGGGCCAGTGCGCATACCAGGAAGACCTGGAAGGCTGAGATCGTAGATCCTGGCAAAGTGCCGAGGGAATATTGCGAGCCGTCCATGAAGCTCATAAACAATGCAGTGAAAATGGGCGTCCGGGAGATCCCAGGGGTGAGGATTTATCAGGACGTACAGGCGATAGTGAGGCCATGAAAAGGAGGAATAAGAAATGACAACAGCCATAGCAAAAACTGAACGGATTACCACTATCCGCGACCTACTCAACAAAAGCAAGGAACAAATCAAGCTAGCCCTTCCGAAGCACCTTACCCCTGATCGAATGCTTCGGGTTGCAATGACCACCATACAGACCAATCCGAAACTCTTAGAGTGTGATCCTCGCTCCCTGGTAGCTGCGGTGATAGAGGCAAGTCAGTTGGGCCTTGAGCTAGACGGAGTATTAGGTCATGCTTATTTGATCCCTTACAACACGAAGTACGGTAAGAAAGCACAGCTTCAGATCGGCTATCGTGGCTTTATCGAGCTTGCAAGACGCTCAGGCCAAGTCTCAACGATTTTTGCTCATGTAGTGCATGAGAATGACGAGTGGGATTTTCAGCTTGGCCTCGACCCGAAGCTGTATCACAAACCCACAAGGGAGGACCCTGGCGAGATCATCGCTGCCTATGCAGTGGTGAAGATGAAGGACGGCTCTACGGATTTTGAATGGATGTGGAAACGGCAAATAGACGCTGTTCGCAAGCGCAGCAAGGCGGCTGATGATGGTCCATGGGTTACGGACTACGAAGAAATGGCAAAAAAGACGGTGATCCGCCGCCTCGCAAAACGCCTGCCCCTTTCCATCGAATTTCAACGTGCCGCTGTTGCTGATGAGTACATTGAGGCCGGAGTCCTTAATAGCCTTACTGATGAAGGTAGCGGCGGTTTTGATACGCCCCCGTCAGGCCGCATAGCTGAGTTTGATGAACGGTTTGGTGGTGATCCAGCCATCGAGGAGTTTGTGGCTAAAACAGCAGAGGCTAATAACGTCACCATAGAAGAAGTAAAGGCGCAGGCTGTAGAGTATGAAGCAGATTTCCGCAAGGCTTACGAAGATTGGCGGAGAAGGCAGAACCTGCGGCCAGTAGAGCCGAAACCCCCACAAGAAGAAGGCTCTAGCCCTACTGATCCGCAACAGCCTGAAACAAAAAAGGAGACCAACGGCAATGAAGACCCCTTCCGCAAAGAGTACATCCATTTGCGGGCCAATGGGTTTTCTACCTGGGTTTTCAAAAATCTGGACCGCATCAAGCAGGCCAGCGAAGCCGACCAAAAGGAGATTCAGGCAAAATGGGAAAAGCTGTATCCGCAGGTGGCATATCCCCTTGCTGAAAATAGACCCCGGAAAGAAGAAGGTGAGCCTCAAGGTTCCCCGCCGGCGCCAGCCAATGCCGAGAATCCCCCACAAATGGTCTCATGTCCTGAGTGGGACGGGAAAGAACGACCTGCGGCTGATTGTGATGCCTGCAAGATGAGAGAGGGCTGTCCCGAATGGGAGGAGCAGCCACCGACTGGTCTCTTTGATGGTCAGCAATAACCTCTGCGCCCCTAGCCCCCTGTTGTGAGGTGGCAGATGATGAACCCGATGCAAAAACATAGCCTCGTTGGAAAAGAGCACAGGAGGAGGTACAGCAGAGAGGGTTAACCGCTGGGAATTTCCGTGGCGGTGCCGGTCACGGGAGGTTGCAGCGGAGGGGCGCTATAAAAAGGAAGGAGTAAAACCATGAAATGTTTCTATCATTCAGCAGATTTGGACGGTCATTGTAGCGGTGCAATAGTGAGGCTGTGGGCAGGGGACGGGTGCGAGATGTGGCCTATTGATTATGGCCAGGAGTTCCCTTGGGATAAAATAACCAAAGGGGAAAGGGTTTATATGGTTGATTTCCATCTCCAGCCGTTTGAGGACATGGTCAGACTTGACGACATGTGCGACTTTGTTTGGATCGACCACCATAAATCAGCACTGGAGGAATACTACCGCAACTGGGCTTGCAAGTTATATATCGTGGGGGCTAGAGAAAGAGGAATAGGTGCTTGTGCACTTACCTGGACTCATCTTTTCCCCGCCCGTCCTATGCCGACAGCGGTACTCCGTATAGCGGAATACGATGTATGGAGCCACTGTCATCCTGACACATTGCCATTTCAGTATGGAGCTAGGCTCCACGAAACTGACCCTGCTGGGGAAGAAGGGTTGAAGTTTTGGGATGACTTGCTGCATATCTCGCTAGAGTCTCGTACAACGGAGCCTCTTTTTACCTACCGTTCTGTTCTTGACGAAGGCAAAATAGCCCTTCTTTACCAACAACAACTCAATGCCAAATACTGCAAGAATGCATTCGAAATCGACTTTGAAGGCCATCGCTGCCTGGCCTTGAATGTACCATTTGGTAATTCCATGACTTTTGACACATTCAAAGGTTTGGAGCAATATGACATCATGATGCCTTTCTATCTTCGGGGAGACGGCAAGTGGGTGGTAAGCCTTTTCACTCAACGTGAGGATATTGATCTATCAGAGATCGCAAAGGGCAAAGGCGGAGGAGGGCATAAAAAAGCTGCTGGATTTATCACCGATCTTCATGGGATCGAGACAATTTTAGCCAAAAGGAGGGCCACACGAAATGATTGAGAAAAAAGAACGATTTACAGCCACAATTGAGTTGTTAGAGCCGATGCTTGGAACCGTCCCGAAAGACCCCGAAGTCTACAAAAGCTATATAGCCAGCAAAGCACCAGAAGCTGAGGCCGCTGAGGAGGAAATCGAAACGGTGGAAAAGACTGAAGAAAAGGGCTGGACAGGCTTCCATCGTGACGATGAGGGAATCTTCATTTATAACTACATGATCAAAGGATTCCTTAAATCCGCATGTGAGGTCTGCATGGAAGCAGGGGTGATTAACAACATACCTGCCTACAAGAAA
>JALVSJ010000444.1:6199-10090 GCA_027024445.1 Desulfobacterales bacterium | reverse complement strand
TACTTTGGATATCCCATAACTCCTGCCACGCCTATTATGGAGTACCTGGCCAAGGAGCTACCCGGAAGAGGTGGCGCTGTGGTTCAGATGGAAGATGAGATCTCTTCCATAGGAGCAGTGCTTGGCAGCTTCTATGCAGGAGCCCGGGCCATGACAGCTACCTCTGGACCAGGTTTCGCTCTAATGACTGAGCTTATTACCCATGGAGTAATGGCTGAGATCCCGGCAGTGATTATTGATGCCCAGAGGGGCGGACCTGCAACAGGCCTACCCACCAAGACCGAGCAATCAGATCTTCATGCGGCCGTATTCGGCGGACCTGGGGACTCCCCCCGCATCGTGCTGGCTCCTACAAACGTGCTGGAGTGCTATCTTTTTGTGCTCAACAGCTTCAAGCTGGCTGAAATGTACCAAACGCCCGTGATTATACTCACTGACTTCTTTCTGGATAATCGCGTTGAAACGGTTGTCAGGCCAGCAATATCCCCTGACGATATCAAGGATGCCAATGTGTACCCTTCCCAGGATCTCAAAGGCAAATACAAGAGGTATGCCTTTACTCCGTCAGGCATCTCACCCAGATCGATCCCGGGTATGGAGGGATTTGAATATGCCGCCACCGGTCTTGAACATACGGAAGTAGGTATACCCAACTATGATCCTGATAACCATATGCAGATGAGTGCAAAGAGGTTGCGAAAAATCCTGGGCGCCCTGAGAGACCTGCCTGAGCCGAGGCCTTATTATGACGAAAATGAAATTGATGTGGGTCTCATCTCTTGGGGCAGCACGTTTGGAAGTGCCCTCGAGGCCGTTCATATGGCCAGGTCCAATGGTATTAAGGCAGCGGCGCTGAAGATAATGTCCCTTTTTCCTTACCATGATCAGGCAATAAAAGAGTTCAGCAACAAATGCAAAAAAATCCTCGTTCCTGAACTCAATTTGCAGGGGCAACTAGCCAACCTCATAGGACATTTAATTGATAAACCCCTTTTTCGCCTCAATGAGGTTACGGGAGTACCAATCCAGGTTAGGACCATTTTTGATAGAATTCAGTCACTCGCAGATTAATTAATCAGATAAGTCAAGGATTATGAGAACACGACCAACGGAAATCGCCCAAAAACTTAAGGAGATCACAGAGCAGGGTTTATTTTCAGCCCGCTCCGGGAACATCCCCACTTGGTGCCCTGGATGTGGGTACTTTGGAATTCATCATGGCCTTACCACGGCTATCCACAAAATGGGCCTGAAACACCATGAGGTGGTTATAGTCTCAGGTATTGGCTGTGCCGGCAGATACCCATTTTTCTCGAGTACATACGGGTTGCATACTGTCCATGGTAGGGCACTACCCGTAGCTACAGGCGTCAAGCTTGCAAGACCGGAACTTACAGTATTTGCCGTGGGAGGAGATGGCGACGGTTTGGGGATAGGCGGGGGCCACCTTCCCCACATAGCCAGGAGAAATGTAGACGTGAATTACATCCTCTTTGACAATTCCATCTATGGCCTGACCAAAGGGCAACCCTCCCCTTCTTCGCCTCTGGGATTCAAGACAAAGGCCTCTCCCCAAGGGACAAAAGACCAGCCTCTGAACGGGACGCTCATGGCTCTATCTTACGGAGCCACATTTGTCGCCAGACTTTTTGCCGGCAACCCTGATCAAATAGCCGAAGTGCTCACCCAAGCAGTCCAACACAAAGGATTTGCCTTCTTACATGTGTATACTTCATGCGTTACCTTCGATAAGGAGTTCAAGACCTGGGAGCATCTCAAGAAATGGGTCCATCCATTACCAAAAGACCATGAGACCTCTGATATAAAACAAGCCATTGTATTAGCAATGGATGATCCGTTTGCAATGGGAATAATTTACAAGAAGGCTCGAAGGCTAGGCCCGCCAGAAAACGGCGGGTAAAAAGCTAGGAAACTGGAAGGCTAGGAGGTTTACTCGCCTCGGGCGAGCTGGGACGCAGAAGAAAGAGGTGAGTTAGAGTTAGGAGTTAAAAGCCAGGAGTCAGCAGAAAAGCGGAATCATGGAATTATGGAATATTGGAATGAGATCCTAGCAATAAACCGAAATTATGCGCGAAGGCCAGCCGAATCAATTTAGGGCAATAGGATGTTCCCCCTGCCTGCCATCCGCATTCAGGCAGGCGTCCGGAGCCAGGCAGGCGAGAAGGACCGCCCCCCCTGTAAGAAGTCAGATGCAGTCTGAAAAGGATCTTCAGACGGTGCGGTGAACGTAGAAAAACGATGTCCCATTGCCTTTCATCAAACAGGTGACGCCGAAAGCCTCTTACACATTGCCCCACAAGGCAATTTGAATCTCCGCGCATAATCTGGGATAATCAGGTTCTTACAATAGACGGTCAACAAGAATACATTGTGGAGGCATAAAATGGCACAGGTAGTTCATGTAAAAAATATCGGCTTAAGGGGCATACCAGTAGCCGATACGAAAATTAGTTTCATTGACGGAGAAAAGGGAGTCCTTATTTACAGGGGTTATCGTATAGAAGACCTGGCAGAAAACTCTTCATTCATGGAGGTAGCTTACTTGCTGCTCTACGGTTCCTTACCCAAGAAGAGCGAACTCCATCAGTTCGACTCGACGGTAACCCCTGAGCGTGATCTCCCGTTCCATGCGGTACAGGCCATGAAAGCATTTCCAACCCATGCCCACCCCATGGACGTCCTCCAGGCCTGCGTCCCCATGCTTGCCATGGCCGATCCTGATCTTCGCGGAGAAGACAGGGACTCCCACGTACGGATGGCTATAAGACTGATAGCCAAGCTGCCTGTGCTAGTCGCCACCTGGGGCAGGATACGAAATGACCAACCCGTCCTTGAACCTGATCCAGAATTCTCCCATTCCCAGAATTTCCTCTATCTGCTCCACGGCAAGCCGCCCAGCGATGAAATGGCCCGGGCCCTTGATGTGTGCCTTGTGCTTCACGCAGACCATACCTTTAACGCATCTACCTTTGCCTGCAGAGAGGTTGTCTCAACAAGGGCCCACATGTATGCAGGTGTGGCCGCCGGCATAGGGGCACTATCAGGCAGTCTCCATGGCGGGGCAAATACTGAGGTCATGAAGATGTTGCTTGAACTGCGGGGAGAGGAAGATGTCGAGGGCTGGGTGAAGAAAAGGCTGGACCAGGGCGATCGTATAATGGGTATGGGCCACGCTGTGTACAAGACCATGGACCCCAGGGCCAAGTTCTTAAGGGAAATGGGGGCACGGCTTGCCGAAGAGACTGGCCAGAAAGAGATCTATGAGCTGTCCCTTGCTGTGGAGAAGGCTGCCCTTTCCGAATTTGAACGCCGAGGGAAGACTGAAATAAAACCCAATGTGGACTTCTACAGCGCCCCGGTCTATTACATGATGGGAGTTCCTCTTGATTTGATGACACCCATCTTCGCAATGTCCAGGATCGCTGGATGGTGTGCACATATTATCGAGGAGAAATTCGCGGAGGCCCAGGAAAAGCCAGCCCTTTACAGGCCCAAGGCCGAGTACGTTGGAGAGTATTGTGGTCTCATGGGGTGTACCTATAACCCGCCTGACGAAAGGCAATAAACTCGGTGAGATCCCTGCTTGCAGCACGTAAGTGCGACTCTGTGGTGAACAAAAAGGAGAAGTATTACTTATGGAATGGAGAGAAGAGCAGGACAGCATGGGAAAAGTGCGCGTTCCTGTGGAGGCCTATTACGGGGCACAGACAGCCCGCGCAATGGACAATTTTCAGATAAGTGAACTGCGATTCCCACGCGCCTTCATAAAGGCCTTGGGACTCATCAAGAAGCACGCAGCCATCACAAATCAGGAACTGGGCCTGCTTGAAGAGGCCAGAGCAAAAGCAATTGTCCAGGCGGCCCAGGAAG
>JALVSJ010000444.1:0-6189 GCA_027024445.1 Desulfobacterales bacterium | reverse complement strand
AGCTGGATGAGCAGTTTGTTTTGGACATCTTCCAGACAGGCTCAGGGACATCCACCAATATGAATGCAAACGAGGTAATCGCAGGCCGCGCGAATGAGATATTAACTGGCACACGGGGTGGAAAGGTGCCGGTTCACCCCAATGATCACGTGAACCTGGGCCAATCAAGCAACGATGTTATCCCCTCTGCCATACATATCTCCGCCAGCATATTGATTCATGATACTCTTTTCCCTGCACTGGAAGAACTATCCAACGTATTGGGTTCCAAAGCCAGCCAATTCAAGCGCGTAAAGAAGATCGGCAGAACCCATTTGCAGGATGCTGTTCCCATCACCCTTGGCCAGGAGTTCAGCGGTTATAGCGCACAGATCAAGCAGGTTTTGGATCACCTAAGACACACTTCCAGTGTTCTACGCTCCGTGGCCCTTGGCGGCACGGCAGTGGGTACGGGCCTGAACACGCATCCCCTGTTTGCGACCAAGGTGATCAAGGGGATCTCCGAGGAAACGGCAATAGAGTTTATAGAGGCGGAAAATCACTTTGCTGCCCAGGCATCAATGGACGGTGTCGTCAAAGTAAGTGGAGCGCTAAAGGCCATTGCCATAAGTCTTACAAAGATCTGCAATGACTTACGCTGGATGTCTTCGGGACCACGGTGCGGGATAGGCGAAATAACTCTTCCTGCCCTTCAGCCTGGCTCATCAATTATGCCCGGCAAAATCAACCCCATTATCCCCGAGGCAGTGCTGCAGATTTGTGCGCAGGTCATGGGAAATGACCTAACTATAGCGTTAGCCGGGCAGTCAGGAAATTTTGAACTAAATGTCATGCTGCCGGTTATGGCATTCAACCTGTTGCAATCCATTGAACTCCTGGGCAAGGGCTCAGAGCACTTGACCCAGAAATGCCTCAAGGGGATATCTGCAAACGAGAGCAATTGTGCCGCAGAAGTGGAGCGGAGCCTTGCGCTGGTTACTGCCTTTGTCCCACATATTGGGTATGACAGGGCTGCACAGCTTGCAAAGGAGGCACTCGAAAAAGGAAAGACCATTCGAGAAATCGCACTGGAAAAAGGCATCTTGCCTGAGCAGGAGATCCATCAAATCATTGATAAGGCCATTGAGCAGGAGGATTGATAGTGGGTTATTTGGAAATTGCGAAAAACATCTTTTGGGTCGGGGTCGTAGACTGGGGACTGAGGGACTTTCACGGGTATAGCCTTGCCAGAAATGGCACCACTTATAATGCGTTTCTTATCAAAGACGAAAATGTCACACTCATAGACACAGTGGTTTCCAAATTCCGTGACCCATTCGTGGCAAATGTTCAGGAGATCATCGATCCTAAAAAGATAAAGTATTTGGTTGTCAACCATGTGGAACCCGATCATTCAGGATGTCTCGTTGAACTTGTTGAAATGGCAGAGCCCGAGAAAATATTTTGCTCTCGCATGGGAAAGGAGTTCATGATCGGGTTTTACCACAGGGAAGACTGGCCCTATGAAGTGGTAAAAACCGGGGATGAGGTCAAACTTGGTCAGAAAACTATTCAGTTTATAGAAATGCCCATGCTTCACTGGCCAGATAACATGGGCTGCTATGTCAAAGAAGATCGGATGCTCATCTCCAGCGATGCCTTTGGGCACAATCTGGCAACAAGTGAGCGCTTTGATGACGAGGTTGACAAAAGCCAACTCTTTTTTCATCTGGCCCACTATTTTGCAAACATAATTCTTCCCTTCTCCCCCAATGTCCTGAGAGTTCTAAACAAAATCAAGGAGATGGGATGGAAAATTGACATGCTGGCGCCTGACCATGGCGTCATATTCAGGAGGTATGCCTCTGATGTGCTCCAGGCCTATAAAAGATGGGCAAGCTGTGAAACTCAGCCAAAGGCAGTTATTGCCTACGATACCATGTGGGGGAGTACCCAAAAAATGGCCGAGGCCATTGAGGCGGGGCTCGCTGAGGAAGGAATATCAGCCAGGATCCTCCCCTTAAAGTCATGCCACCACAGCGACGTTATGGGAGAGGTATTGGAGGCAAGGGCTGTGATAATTGGCTCCTCTACCCATAATAACGGAATGCTTCCCCTTGTGGCGGATCTGCTCCGTTACATGGAAGGGCTAAGACCCTCGGGCAGGCTAGGGGCTGCGTTTGGCTCCTATGGATGGAGTGGAGAGGCGGTCAGGGATATTGCCAGTTCCCTTGAGAAAATGAGGATGGAAGTCGTCGATACAATCAGGGTCAAGAATGTGCCGACCAAGGAGGAAATAGACCAGTGTGTTGACCTTGGAAGACAAGTTGGCCGAGCAATCAAGTCGGCTTCTGTTGACCACAAATAAGCTCGCGTATTCGTTCGCTCAAAAAGATGATGGACTCGATATCCAGGTGCTCTTGAATGGTTTCATCAAACAATAGCTTCACCCTGGGCTCAAGACCCTCTTTCCTATCTCCACGCCAATAAAGGAGCATCACAGGGATCTTGGGCAGTGGCCGGAGCAAATAAGCAAAGTCGCAGTCCACGCCCGCGTCATCTGTCTTCTTCCCCCCAATTTTTTCGAGGTTGGCTAGCGCATCATCATAGGCCTGCTCAAAGCACTGAACAAGGGGCTCTTCCACCTGCTCCTGCATTGACTTTACCTTGGAAACGGTGTTGGGCAGTTCTTCGAGTGCCTTCCATTTACCTCTGGGGTCACTGGACCCACCCTGAGCCATGTGATTGTAAAGGAATACCTGCTCCCACCTGTTCAGTTCTGAGCCATCTTCAGACTTGATTGAATCCTTCGTGATTATCAGCCTCCCAGCAAAGTAAGGAAGCTCAAGGAACACCTCGTTGCCGTTGCGCCTAACTGTTGCCCCTATCCTATCAGCGATATCCTCCAGTTCCATGGAAGATGCCCTTTCCCTCGCCCACTTAAGCGCATCCTGGGCTGGATCCTTTTTGAGCCATTTGCCACTCGCATATTGTTCCTCGAGGACGCGCGTGGTCCGCTCCAGCAATTCGGGAGAAATGTGGGGGCACTTTTCCAATGGGAATTTTTCGGAAATAACCTTTCCTGCAAAGGCCAGGCACGTGGGGAAACCACAGTCCCTGCAGTTTGTCTTGGGCAAGACATCCCTGTAAAGGTCGATGACCGAGATCGGCATGATGTGACGATGTGTGCTTGGGTCTGCTATTGAGGCGAAATAAACTTTTCTTTTCCCTCGCCGCAAGTGGGACATTTAGAGGGGGGATCGCCTTCAACCGTGTAGCCGCAAATTTCGCATATATATAGCTGCCCCAAATCCAGATCTTGGCCCTTTTTCAGTGCCTCCAATGCCTTTTCAAAAAGATCCATATGGGTGCGTTCGGCCTCTGCAGCCCAGAAAAAGCTGTTAAGGGCCTCATTGTTGGCATCCCGCTTGGCTTGGTCAATAAACATGGGATACATCCCTGTAAGCTCATCAGCTTCGCCCTGGTAAGATGCCTGGACATTTTCGAGGGTAGACTTTATTTCCCCCAGAGCATTCAAATGGTTCATGGCATGGATTGTCTCGGCCTCGGCAATAACCTTGAAGAGCCTGGAGATATTTTCGAATCCTTCTTCCTTGGCCTTCTTTGCACAGGCAAGGTACCTACGATTTGCCTGAGACTCACCTGCAAAGGCTTCTCTGAGATTCTTAATGGTCTGCTTTGACATGGGGACCCTCCTTCAATTTATCATGTGCTAACCTACATTAAATTGGGACCTTGCTATAGGTGGAAATTAACAGACAGGGCGCCCAAAGTCAATCGCATCAGACCTTGGATTTATCTGTGTCATCGTGGCACGAAGAATTCCTGGCATCCTGGAAGGGCACTGACCTGTATTGGCGTCGCACCATAAAACTCCCCATCCATTTGAACAGGCACAGGCCTGTGAGAGAATATCTCCAGCCTATTGACGGTCAAGTAGCGCAGGTTAGCAGACTTGACCAATGGCAGCATACCACTGCCCATAAGCAAGTACCTCACAATATGTAGTATTCCCATCTTCTTAAATAAGATCATATCTAGCAGCCCATCATCCATCTTGGCGTAACAGGCAAAACAGAGGGGGCCCCCGTAAAGCCGTGCATTGCATATCAGCGCAGTCTCTCCCACCAAAACGGTTTTTCCCGTCCTTACAAAAAGAGGGGTGGGCCTGAATTTCAGGTATGCCTTTATTGCGGCAATGACATAGGACCAGATCCCAAACCGATGCTTTCTTATGGGCAAATTCAATGAGACTAACCCGTCAAATCCTACCCCTGCCATTAACACGAAATATCTGCCATTCACTACTCCTAGATCAACTCGTCTCTTGTGTTCTGCCAATACAACTTGTGCAGCCTTACGGGGATCACCTACTGGAATTCCAAGCTCTCTTGCGATTACGTTGCCAGTTCCTGCAGGTATTATTCCCACAGGCACCGTGCTAGGACCTAACTCGTTTATGCATCTATTAACCGTGCCATCACCCCCCACAACCACCGCTGCATCCCACTGCCTGGAAACGCCCCTTGCGATTCCGGAGCCAATCCTACCTCTTACCTCTAACGAGGGAACAACGTGGATACCTCTGAGTTCAAAGAAGGCCTTTATCTTATAAAATAACTGCTGGGAGAAACTCCCGGCCTGTGGATTGCCAAATAAGAGAATGGAATTGCTTCTCTGCTCCACACCTATGCCTCTGGCGAAATACTTCATCCCCGTATTAGAGAAGTCGGGAAGTCCTTGGAAGATTATATCTACCGGATGTGGCTATTCGACAGCCTCTTATCCTCGAGGCCACTGTTATACTATCTAAACCGTATCAAAGAAGGATCATAATCTTCCGGTTTCTCATACCCCAAAAGATTGAGGAGCGTTGCTGCAACATTGGACAGGCCCCTTCTCTCCAGTTGAGCCATTTCATATTCACCTGAATATCCCGAATCAACAATCACAAAGGGAACTGGATTCAATGTATGAGCAGTCTTGGGCTTTCGATTTCCCTGGGAATCAATGGTAAACATTTCATCGGAATTACCGTGATCTGCAGTTACCACGGCTATTCCGCCGAGCTTCAAAACCTCATCAATGAGTTGTCCGACACAGGTATCTACGGTCTCGACCGCTACGATGGCAGCTTCCATAACACCCGTGTGCCCTACCATATCACCGTTAGCAAAATTGAGCCTTCCAAACCTATACTTACCGGTCCTGAGAAGTTCTATGGTCTTCTCCGTTATCTCAGGTGCTTTCATCTTTGGGGCTTTGTCGAATTGGATCCTATCCGAAGGGATTTCAATGTAAGTCTCTAGCTTCTCATCAATGTAACCAGAGCGGTTTCCATTCCAGAAATATGTTACGTGCCCGTACTTCTGCGTCTCTGATATGGCAAAAGAAGTAACCCCTTCTGCACACAGGTATTCACTTACAGTTCGGTCTATAGCTGGTGGGGAAACTAGGTAGTTTGGTGGAATATGTAGATCACCATCATATTCCATCATCCCGGCATAGATGATATCAGGCAGCGGCCCCCTGTCGAATTCATTGAAGTCCTTTTCAGTGAATGCCCTGGAGATCTCTATGGCGCGGTCCCCACGAAAGTTGAAGTTTATCACTGCGTCGCCATCTCTAATTGGTCCCACAGGCTTGCCTGACTCATCCACTATCACAAATGGATCCATGTATTGATCGGTGATATTGGGGTCCTCCTTGTAATAGGTTTCCACCGCTTCCCTGGCAGAACGAAAAGGCCTTCCTTTGCCCAACACGTGGGCCTCCCAACCTCTCTTCACTATGCTCCAGTCTGCTTCGTATCGGTCCATGGTGACCTTCATCCGGCCCCCGCCTGAGGCAATGCGGTAGTCAAGTCCTTTTTCCTTGGATATTCTGGCAAGCATCTCCTCGGTAGGTATCACATAATTGAGCGCGGATCTCTCGCCCACGTCCCTTCCATCCAAAAGGGCATGAACTCGGACCCTCTTTATCCCCAGTTCAGCACATTTCTCAATCAATTTGTAGAGGTGGTCAATATGGGAGTGAACATTTCCGTCGGAGAGCAGGCCGAGAAAATGAATGGTGCCCCCTTTCTTGCCCCTCTCCACGATCTGTTTCCATAGATCAGTTTCAAATATCCTGCCTGTCTCAATAGCCTTATTTACAAGCCTGGCCCCCTGGTCGAACACTCGGCCTGCA
>JALVSJ010000443.1 GCA_027024445.1 Desulfobacterales bacterium | reverse complement strand
GATCTGAATCGGGGCTGTTTGGCCTTTGCGGAGGATGCTGCTGAAATCTGGCGGTATCTTGACGACTATATCAACCTTTCTACGGAGTAACAGATCTTCCAGCTCCCCGGGATTATCAGAGTAGTGTGTGATCCTGAAGGTCCTGTTAGCATTAAAGGCATCGATGATCTGCCGGCTCTCGGGCGTCTTGCACTGGTCCATGAGAGCTACTCGTATGTCCCGAACGTCTGTAGTGACCACATAACCAAAGATAATGAGCTGTACCAAAGGCGATATAACAAGGAGCGGTCTTGTCCTCTTGTCTCTAAAGAGCTGGATAAACTCCTTGCGCACCAATTCCTTGACCCTGGTCCAATTCAACTACAGGCCCTCCTTTCTGAGAGCGAAAATGTTTAGAGTGGCAAGCACCGTAAACATGATGACGAGGATGAAATAGTCCTGCCATAGGCGCTGGATCCCTATGCCCCGGAGATACAAACCATTCAATATATCAATGTAATATGTTGCAGGCACTATCCTTGTGATGAGCTGTAAGACCTTGGGCATGTTGACAACAGGGAAAACGAAGTCGGATAGCAATATTGACGGAAGATAGGTAACAAGTATGGCCAGTTGGTTAGCTACCTGTTGGGACTTTGTCACAGTGGAAATCAGGAGCCCAAGGCTAAGGGCCACCGAAAGATAGATCGTCGACGCAAGGACCATAAGCCAGAAGCTGGACTTTATTATGGTGTGGAACAATATCTGTCCCATCAGGACCGCAACGAATACATCCATCATTGCAATGAGGAAGTACGGAATGGCCTTGCCAGTGAGAAATTCCTCTGCCCGGATGGGAAGGGAACGGATGGTTTCCATTGTGCCGTTTTCATACTCCCTGGCAATCACGAGGGAGGTAAGAAGAGCACCCACTATCATGATTATGACAGCAATGATCCCTGGCACGATAAAGTAACGGCTCTCAAGTTCCTCGTTAAACCACACTCGTATCCTTGCTTCAACAGGAGTCCTGATCTGTGTCTGTCCCTGGCGGTTTATGAAATCGACCAGCATGTGCTGGTTGTAGTTCTGCACAAAGGCCTCCACATACCCACGTGAAATGCCAGCATAGTTGGGGTCGCTACCGTCAAGGATGAACTGAACCGGGGTTTCCCTGTCGGCCCTCATATTCCTTGTCCACCCTGCCGGAATAACAATTCCCAGCTTTGCCTTGGCCTGATCGATATACTTTGTCATCAGTGCTGTATTGGGCAGCCATGCAATAACCTCGAAATAAGGAGATGCATCCAGTCTCTGGATGAGATCGCGGCTCAGGGGAGTATTGTCATAATCCACCACGACGGTTTCCACATTGTCCACATCAAGACTCAAGGCGTAGCCAAACATGAAAATCAGGAGCAGGGGGATAAAAAAGGCAAGATACAGGCTACGGAAATCCCTGATGAGATGGTAGTATTCCTTTCTAGCTATTGACTTGACATTCCTGAAGTTCATATCTCAGCAGGCTTGGTTAGTGCTATAAAAGCATCGTTCAAAGTGGCTTTTGGGTTATCGGGAAATACACCTTCAATTATCCGGGCCGGAGGACCCTGGGCCGCAATACGTCCCTCGTTAATGAGAACAACTCTGTCGCAGTTCTCTGCCTCATCCATGTAATGGGTGGTAACAAATATGGTCACGCCTCCCTCGGCTATCTCCCTGATAAACTCCCAGAACCTTTTCCTGGTGGCAGGGTCAACACCCGAGGTAGGTTCATCAAGGAAGACGATCTTTGGCCTATGTAGCAGTGCACAGCCCAGAGCCAGACGCTGACGCCATCCCGGAGGCAGCTCGCTTGTAAGACGGTCCTTAACCGGGCCCAGCCGCGTCATCTCAAATACCCAATCTATTGTGTCCTGCCATTGGGCCTTTGGAACAGCATATATGCCAAGGTAAAAGCGGATATTCTCATATGGCGTCATGTCTTCATAAAGGGAGAACTTCTGGGACATGTAACCTATGTTTTCCTTTATCTTCTCGGACTCGGTGAAAATATCCAGCCCTGCCACTGTACCGTAACCCGAAGTAGGGGTAATAATACCGCAAAGCATGCGGATGGTAGTGGACTTGCCGGCGCCGTTTGGGCCGAGGAATCCAAATATTTCGCCCGTTTTCACGGAAAAGGATATGTGGTCCACGGCCGTGAACTTGCCGAATTTTTTGACAAGGTCTTTGACGACTACTGAATAACTATTCGAGGACATCTGCCTTCGAGGATCAGTTTTTATTAGTGTCATTGCCCGTCAAATCCCCCCGTGCCCCCCTTTGAGATTGATCATATGAAAAAGCCTTTTTGTCTGTCACTCCCGCGCAAGCGTGCCCGATCGTCAGGCGGGCGGGAGTCCATTACGTCATGAAGAAATTTGATTCCCGCCTGCGCGGGAATGACACATGAAGGGAATTTAGTGCCTGATGATGCCACGCCGGGAACATTCCCTGCCTAGCACTGCAGGCCTGCCTATTGTCAAAAACCGATTTTGGACACGTTTGTCCAAAGTCAATTTACAATCGGAGCCTCTACGTTTCCATCTGTCTTCTCAATCAGCGCAATTATGGCCTCCTCAAGGGTTTCGTACCCTGCTCTGACCTCCTCTGGCGATGCATCAGCAAGTATCCGGGAATTATGCATCAAAATGATGCTATCGCACTTGTCACCTTCGTCAAGGTAGGCGGTCGAGACTATTATGGTCTTACCCCTGCGCTTCATTTCAAGGAGCATGTCCCAGAACTCCTGTCTTGACACGGGATCAACCCCATTTGTGGGCTCATCCAGGATTAGTACCTGTGGCTCGTGCACCAGAACGCAGGCCAGGCCGAGCTTTTGTTTCATTCCACCTGAGAGATTGCCGGCCCTTCTGCCCAAAAATGGCAGTAGATTGGTGAAGCCCAGATATTCCTCCAGTTTCCTTTGTCTGTCCGCGCCTGAAATCCCGTATATGTCCATAAAAAAGGTCATGTTTTCCTTTACGGTCAGGTCAGGGTACAGACCAAAGCGCTGGGGCATATACCCTATTAGATGCTTGATGGCAGCCCTGTCGCGCTCAACATCCAGGCCATGTATCAGGACTTTGCCTTTGGATGGGGGGATCATGGTAGCTATGATCCTGAGCAGGGTGGTCTTGCCTGCGCCGTCTGATCCCACAAGGCCCTTGATGGTTCCACGAATCACCTTGAAAGATGCATCCAAGACAGCAGGGAGATCGTCATAAAATCTGGATACCCCCTCGACTGATATGGCAATGTTATCCTTATTGCAGGCCAACATGGCGGGGCTATGGTCAGTCAAACCATGCATCGGCAGGCATTCCGGGTTTTAGCTCCAGGTTTGGATTCTTGATCCTTACC
>JALVSJ010000442.1 GCA_027024445.1 Desulfobacterales bacterium | reverse complement strand
CTCGTAAATATCACGCTCTGTGTGGCCTCCGGGACCGTAAGGGAGACCCTCGCGGCTGCAGCGGCTGCAAGACCTGCTGTTACCCCCGGGATTACCTCATACGGAATACCTTCTTTTTCAAGGAGCTTCATCTGTTCCCTGATCGCCCCGTACAGGGATGGGTCCCCTGTATGCACACGGGCCACCTTGCCTCCTGATCGCACCGTATCCACCATGGCTTTATGGGTCTCTTCGAGAGTCATGGAAGATGAATCCATGACTGTAGCTTGTCTCTTTGCGCAGGCAATTACTTCCCTGGGTACAAGAGAGCCTGCATAGAGCACTAGGTCCGCTCTTTCTATGCGCCTGCGGCCCTTAACAGTGATAAGTTCAGGGTCACCGGGCCCCGCACCCACAAAGGCTACAGGACATGTCTGTTGTATTCTTGTCCCGTCTTTTGCGTCCATATTCTCGCTCATCTAAATACCGCCAACAATTCTGAAGCTGCTTGCCGCTACCACCTTAAACTTTCTTCCCACATGCGACGAAAACGGGATTGAGCGCCTCAAATCTCAGGTCTGCCGACATACTTGAAGAACGTGCCACACTGATCTGCGTTACATCAAAGGGCCATCCCAAAGATTCCACATGTTTCCTGATCTCCCACAATGAGTCCATCAGCACTGTGTTGGCCACGACCCGGCCACCTGGCTTGAGCCTTTCACATAGCTTCTGAATTAGGGACTTGTTACCCTTCATTCCACCGCCAAGGAATATTTTGTCAGGATCAGGCAGGGAATCCAGGCATTGAGGAGCCTCACCATGTATTACTTCCACGCCATAGGCTCCGGTTCTACGGATATTCTCTTTGATGTGCTCTATGCGCTCGTGGTTTTTCTCCACAGCATATACCTCTCCTTGCCTCGCCAGATAAGAGGCTTCTATTGCGACCGATCCACAGCCCGCTCCGATGTCCCATACCACATCCCCTGGCTCTATTGCTAGTGTTGCAAGGCATGCAGCCCTTACCTCTTTTTTTGTGATCATGCCTTTATCATGAACATAGAGATCATCTTCAAGACCCAGGGACAAAGGGATCTCAGGGTCCCTAATTCTTCTCAATAGCACAAAGTTAAGGGGAGAAAATTCCAACTCCTCTGCTTCTTTAAGGTCCAAATCTCTAACCCTCTCTGTGTCATAGCCCAAATCCTCAAAAACTGTCATACGAAATGTGTCTATGTTCTTATTTATCATCACGGTTGCGATGGTACTAGGCCCCTGCCCATCAGCGGTGTATACCCCTACCATATCCTGAGAACATAGGGCTCTCAGTAACGGCCAAAAGTCCTTGCGGCCATGTATTGAGACCGTTTTTAGGTTGTTCCATGCAATCTTGGCCTTAGAAGCTGCAACCTGGAGGGCAGTGACATTGGGTATAAACTCGACTCCTTCAGGACCCACCTCCTTGAGCAATGTCTTTCCGATTCCAAAGAAAAGGGGATCACCGTCTGCCAGGACTGCCACTTTCTTCCCTTCACTCCAAGCATCTTGGATCTCCTCTATTATGTCCCTGAGAGGACCCTTTATCTCGACTCTCTCACCCTCCCAGTCTTCGAAAGATCGCAGTATCCTTTTGCCTCCCACCAGCATGTCACTCCCACGTATTAGCTCCTCAGCAGAAGGCGACAGACAATTGCCCGCTCCTATTCCCATTCCTACTACGTAGACCTTGTTCATATTAGTCCGCTCCCACGTCTCGGAGGATTACGCGTCACTTATTTATGTTTGATCGCTCATTGTGGCCAATAGCTTGCCTTCTGTACTGAACAGATAGTACGTAAGGGAAGGTCCTGGGCCCAGGAACCGTCTCGCCTTCGAAATGGCCTTTTCCAGCACACCTGTAACCACCTTTTTCCAAGACTCCTCTGTCAGGATAATATCAAGGGCCTGGCTTGCTGTGTTGGCCTTTGCCACTTCCTTTGCCTTTTGTAAATCCATTCCCTGCCCAACACACCACCTTGAAAGCGTCTCAAAGTCAATCCGCGATTTCCTTGCGTGTGTGTATGCATGGCCTTGAGCCATTTTGAGGAGCTTGCCAAAGAAGCAAGAGAATATGATGTGGGAAAAGTTCCTCTTTGAAGCCTCTTCGAGCGAGAAGGCAAAAAAGTCTGCTACCTGCACAAAGCCCACATCTGGCAACTCAGGCCGCAAGTGTTTTAGAAATCTTTCACTCCTACCCCCGGTTGTAAGAACGATTGTATCCAGCCCTTCGGCTTGTGCCACATTCATCGCCACAGTGATCGTATCCTTATATGCCTGATTGGAAAAGGGTATAACTGTACCCCGAGTTCCCAGTATAGAAATACCCCCGATTATCCCCAGTCTGGGATTAAGGGTCTTCCTAGCGATCGCTTCACCTCGTGGGACCACGATATTGACCTTAACAGCCCCCCTGATCCCGGCCTCTTCCAGGGCCTCCCTCACAGCCTTTTTTATCTGCTCCCTTGGAGCAGGATTGATTGCGGGTTGTCCCACCTCCACAGGAAGACCTGGTTTGGTTACTCTGCCTACGCCTTTACCTCCCTCTATGCTCACCTCTCCCAAAGGCCCGGAGGGATCAAGGCTTACATCGCACCATATTTCCGCCCTATGGGTCACATCAGGGTCATCGCCTCCATCCTTTATTACAACAGCCTTTGCCCCATTGCCCCGCGACTCCACTGCCTTGATGGGGATCTGCAGGCGACCTTCACCTGGCAAGGGAGTGTCAATGAGATTGAGGCCGTTTCTTCCGGCCAGGAAAAGTACAGCCGCCTTTGCTGCTGCAGCGGCTGCAGTACCGGTGGTAAAACCTGTCCTTAGCTCCTTTTTCTTAGACCTCATAACCATTCATGCCTGTCCAAAACCGGATTCTTAATGATAGGCAGGGAAACGCCTGTCTGCCGCGCGACGCCAGGCAGGGGATATTCCCGGAGCGGCGTCATCAGGCACTCAGTTCTTAGGTCAAAGTTGGCTCCTTTCCGTGTCATTTCGAGCGCAGCGAGAAATCTTGAGATTTCTCGTCGCCAAGGCTCCTCGAAATGACAATCTTGGAGTTGGACAACTGAGTGCCTGATCCGCAGTGACCGTTGCGAAGGGAATATGCTGTTTCCCTGCCAAAGTAGGTGCAAATATATAACCTAATCTCTCAAATCTTGATTCCCCATGTTTGAGAACCTCGGAAGGCGTCGAGATTGCTCTTACCCCTTCCCATTAGGGGAGGGGAAATGCTACTGTTCTGCCAAGCCATCATCTTTAAGATGCCTCACTACCGGCCGCTTCTGCCAGCCCGGCAAGGGCATTTATAACTGATGCAGCAATGGCTGACCCCCCTTTGCGACCAACCAGGGTTATGTAGGGAACTCTGTC
>JALVSJ010000441.1 GCA_027024445.1 Desulfobacterales bacterium | reverse complement strand
TGGGACTTATACGCAGGGAGGAGATACCCAAGAGATGTAAAGAGGTGTTGGGGGACAAGAACGGAACCATAGTTTACAGGTTGGTTGAAGACCTAATTGTGAACAGCCTTGACAAGCCGTTCGTGAGTTTCAGTGAAGAAATAGCTGAGGCCTTGGGGGAGTTGAAAGAGTTTAACCACAGAAAAATTTACTCCAGTGACAAGGTAAAAGAGCAAACTCCCAAGGTTAAGCTCATGTTTGAATTACTTTTTGAGAAGTTTTTGAGGGACCTTGAGGAAGGAAATGAATACTCAGACATATTTACGGGTTTCCTTGATGGCATGGCCCAGGAGTACAAAGAAAACACTTCCCCTGCTGCGATGGTAAGGGATTTCATTGCCGGAATGACGGACGAGTATTTCCTGAACCAGTGTAGGAAGCATTTGATGCCGGAAATAAGAATCTCTAGATTCCTATAATACATCAGTTGCCGGGCGTATGGACCCTGGCTGCCTTCTTTTTTTAAAGATTTTCAGGACAAAAGCAGTTGACAAAAGAAAAGTTAGTAAGTATGGGTAAAGGCGTTTTTTGCCAAAAGGAACAAGTCTAGACCCATCAATGCTTTCATCCCCATAATGGAGGCCCAGTAATATGGCTCAGCTTCCGGATGTCAAAGAAGGCGAGACTCTCCTCAAGCTCGAAGATATCCACATGTACTTTGGAAAGGTTGCGGCACTCAATGGCGTAAGCCTTGAGGTCAGAAAGGGCGAAATTCATTCTATCATAGGGCCCAACGGTGCAGGTAAGACAGTTATGATGAACTGCATCAATGGTTTGTACAAACCCCAGAAGGGCAATATTTATTACAAGGGTCAAAAGATAAATCATCTTAAACCTTACCAACGGGCCCAGCTTGGTATCTCCAGGACCTTCCAAAAGATCGAACTGTTCGGTGGAATGAGCGTATTGGACAATATACGCTTGGGCAGACATGTCCATTTGAAGTCCGGCATCATAAGTGGCTCAATTTATGTAGGGAAAACAAAACGCGAAGAGTTAGAGAGTAGGAAGTTTATTGAGGAGGAGATAATAGACCTTCTGGAAATAGAAAGCATTCGTGACAAGACTGTACACATGCTCCCCTACGGACTCCAAAAACGGGTGGAATTGGGACGGGCTTTAGCCTTAAACCCAGAGCTCCTCCTGCTGGACGAGCCCTTGGCGGGGCTTAACCTTGAGGAAGTGGAGGATATGGCCCGCTTTATCTTGGATATCAATGAAGAAAAGAGATGGAAGGTCACTTGTATCCTGGTTGAGCATGATATGGGCGTCGTTATGGATATCTCTCACCGCGTATTTGTGCTCAATTTTGGGAACCCTGTGATAGATGGCCCCCCTGAAGAGGTGCAGAAGAATCCTGACGTGATAAACGCATATCTAGGGGCAGAGGATTTATACGCCACAAGGAGGTAAGCAACTAGATGGCCGGAGCCGAGATAGAGATTACTAAGGATCTAACTATCCCAAAGCTATTCCTCAGGCAGTGTAAGAAATACGGTAAGAATAAGGTGGCCATGAGGGAGAAGGAGTTCGGGATCTGGCGGCCGTACACCTGGCAAGATTATTATGATAATGTGAAATACCTCTGTCTGGGAATGGTAAGCCTGGGCCTTAAACGGGGTGACAAGGTAGCCATGATTGGGGACAATCGCCCCGAAGGCCTTTGGGCTGAGATGGCAGCGCTATGCGCAGGTGCCATAGCGGTGTGGCTTTTCCAGGACTGTATGATTGATGAGGTAAAATATATTGTTGACCATTCAGACGCCAAGTTCTTTGTTGGAGAGACCCAGGAAGAAGTAGATAAAGCACTTGCCATCAAGGATGAATGCCCACACCTTAGATGGGTGATATGGGATGATCCCAAGGGCATGAGGAACTATCACCAAGACTTCCTGATGAGCATTAGAGATGTACAAAAACGAGGTCGAGAACTGGCGGAAAAAGAGCCGGATCTTTTTGAGCGGATGATCGAAGAAGGCCATGGGGACGACATTTGCTTGTTGTTCTACACTTCAGGGACAACAGCACTTCCTAAAGGTGCCCTATTGAGCCACTGGAATATGCTCACAATGGGACATAACCTCATGTCAGTTGATCCCTGTTATGACACTGATGACTTTGTCTCCTATCTCCCTTTTGCGTGGATAGGGGAGCAGATGATGTCGATTTCCTGCGGCCTTCAAGTGGGTTATACCCTGAATTTTCCCGAAGAACCAGAGACCGCACAGGAAAACATCCGGGAGATTGGTCCTCACGTGATGTTTGCCCCTCCTAGGCTCTATGAAGGCATGACGCGTCGTGTTCAGGTCAAATACATTGACTCTACATGGACGAAGCGCAAATTCTATGAGTTTGCCACGTGGGTGGGCTACAAGGTGGCCAACTTGAAGTTTGAGAAAAAGCCCATTCCTTGGTATCTGAGGTTCCTGAACTGGTTTGGCTATATTACCGTCCAGAAAAAGCTAAAAGACCATCTTGGTATGTGCAGGCTGCGCCATGCCTATACCGGGGGAGCTGCCATGGGTCCTGATCACTTCCGTTTTTTCCATGCAATGGGGGTAAACCTGAAACAGATTTACGGACAGACCGAGATAGCGGGTATATCCATTGTCCACCGTGACGGAGATGTGAAGTTTGATACGGTAGGTACTCCTATTCCCCACACAGAGGTAAGAATCACGGAAGAGGGAGAGATTATTTCTCGGAGTCCTTCCGTTTTTCAAGGGTATTACAAGAACGAAGAAGCCACAAAGAAGACCCTTGTGGACGGATGGCTCTATTCGGGCGACAGGGGATTCATAGACGAAGACGGCCATCTGGTGGTCTTTGACAGGTCCAAGGACGTGATGACCCTGAGTGATGGAAGGCCCTTTTCGCCGCAATACTTGGAGACCCGCCTGAAGTTTAGCCCCTACGTTCAGGAGGCTTGGGTGATAGGGGACAAACGACCTTATGTGACTGCTGTTATGTGTATAGACTACCAGGTTGTCGGAAAATGGGCCGACGATCATAAGATCAATTACACAAGTTACATGGAGCTGTCTCAGGACCCCCGTGTGTATGATCTTGTGGAGAAGCAGATTGAAGAGGCCAACAAGGACTTACCGGATGTTGCGAAAATCAGAAAATTTGTAAATCTGTATAAGGCCTTTGATGCTGACGATGATGAGCTTACCCGAACGAGTAAGCTCCGGCGCGCCTTCGTTGAAAAAAGGTACAGGGATATCGTAGAGGCGCTGTACAGCGACACCGAAGTGGTTCACATGGACACCACCATTACCTATGAAGACGGCAGGCAACAGCGGATCAAGACGGATCTGCGTGTTCAAAAAGTAAATGTTTAATAGGGGGGCTAGATGGAACT
>JALVSJ010000440.1:9733-10166 GCA_027024445.1 Desulfobacterales bacterium | reverse complement strand
ACCGTAGGCCAGCAGCGTGACCACGATGACGACCAGGTCCTTCGCCGTGCGCAGACGATAGAAAACGGTCCCTTTGGTCTCGGCGAAGGTCTTCCCGCACACGCGGCAGATATACCGCCGCTCCTTCCTGCTGTGAATCCCGATGTTCCCTTTGCCGATCTGTCCCCTTGCGGGGCAAGCCGGATTGGGGCAGAATACAGTTTGAGGGTCCATTGGCACTCTCCTGGTCTCTTGGTCTGTGAAGACCAAATTGTGCCAAAGGCCCCTCTTTTGTCAATTTCCACCTCCACCACGGTTTAGTGGGGTCCTACCCTCGATCCCTCTGCGGTGAAAAAGGAGCAGCTTCCCGGGGCCTGCCCCTATTGGACAATCCGCGCTTGCGCTTCCCCCGCCATCCTCTATAATTGCCCTGTGACCCCCGAGGCGTGGTCGG
>JALVSJ010000440.1:442-9723 GCA_027024445.1 Desulfobacterales bacterium | reverse complement strand
CACGTGTGGATACTATTCAGCAGAAGCGTCCGTAGTTCATGAACTTGGCGATTCCATTTCTCCCGTCTCTCTCTCTTGAGACAGCGCATCTCTTGAGCAAGTTGTTCTCGTAGATTTTTGTCCAGCAGACGTCTAACTTGCTGTACAATATCGGCCGGAGTATTGTCTGTATATAAAGTTCCTCGATAAAAATACCTCTTCAGGACAGGCCAGTTAGAAGTGATCAATGGTTTCTCCGCCAGTATTGCTTCATACCCGCCTAGCAGCATGGTGTGGTCGCGGATGGTCAGTACCATGACGGCATCTACCTGACGAAGCAGTTGTACATACTCAGATCGCGGCAGAAAATTGGTAAAAACTACATTGCCCCCAGCAACGCTGAAATATTTGGGCTTAGCGTTGGCCAAGTTACCGGTTATGTAAAAGGTGGCACAATCCTCAAGATCCCTAGCTGCTTCGAGAACTTCAAGTAATGGCTCATCCCTAGAAAAGGTGTTAATAACAGCTATGTTCAAACGCGGGCTCATTTGCAGACTGGTCGTTTTTGCCGAATCACTATGCTCAAGCTCGGGCAAGGTTGCTTCCAGGAGAAAGGCCGGAGCGTGCCACTGATCTTTAACTACACTATAAAGTGAGTCATTCGTAACAATTGTGTATAGGGCACGACGGGACAGAAATGCGTGCAAGGGACAGCTCCAACGCCACTTAGGATCTAGAAAAGAACCGGTATGGGCATCAATGACGAATGGGACACCAGTTAGTCGGTGATACAAATACACGATCAATGCGCTAAAGACAGGAGGAGTAGCTACTAATACGCCCTCAGGTTTCTTGGTTAAAAGAAGATGAAACGTGCTTATTGTCTGCAGGATGTATTTAAAGGGCGCATGCCAAATCTTTTTGAAGCTTCCATAGTGAATGAAATGATTCTCGGCGCCGATGCCAAAAGCTAAAGCCTCACTGCGCCAATTATACGGCATCCAGGAAATAAACACTGTCTCGGCCAATCTGTCCTCCATCCTTGAAACCTACAAGTAACCCAGATCCCGCAGATGAGCCCGTACCTGTTCTGCTTCCTCCTCGGTATAGACGTCCTGTGCCATTTCGGTCGTGATGACCGCAGGTTGATTTGAGTAGACAGGTTTATCCTGCTCTAAGACCGAAGTGAGGAATAGAGACGCCATAAGCTGTCCATCCATATCGGCGGGTATGGGCAAGCCCAGGGAGTATAACACTGTTGGCGCAACGTCAACTAGGTGAAAGGGGCCAACTTCACCTTGGGTGATGCCAGGTCCTTGAGCAATCAATATGCCCTCAGGAACATGATTACCTTCAAGATTTCTGCTAGTGATTGCGGACTCCACTAAATCGCGTCTGTAAAGATTAGCATACTCCACTACCAAATCCGGGGCGATGGTGTCGGCTCTCCAGCCACCATCAGGTCCTATCACATGCACCTTGGAGATAATAGGGACATCCAGTTGCGGGTCGCGCAAGCCAAGTAGCAGGTCTGTTAACCTGGCTAGTAATGCTTCATACTCGGCGTCTGTCATTGAAATACCTTGCCGAAACTTGCCCGCACGATTCACGTACAAATGCAATTGAAGCTTTTGGCTTCCGATAAAAACGAGAGTCCGTGACCAATCAATAACCTGCAAGAGACTCGCCTTAATCTTGGCCTTACGGGATTGAGCGAGACCCCGGAGAAAGAACTTAAGAGGTGAAAAGGCATAATAAACGTGGAGAAGCTGTTTCATTGCTAATCCCAATACACCGGATGCTTCCCCCCCCTTATAACACAGCAGTTTATTATCAATCAAAAGCTGAGGCAGAAAATTCCGGGCGGCTGTGGTGCCAAACCCGTGGTCAGAGATTACGAAAATTCTGGTATCAGAGTCAGTGTCCTTAAGGAGATCCCCTAAAATGTGGTCCACTTTTTCGTAGTACGAGGCTATTTTCTCTCGATACACAGGCGCTTCAGGCAAGTAATAATCGGGGTGCTGGGGCTCCAAATAAGTCCACAGAGCATGCAAGATATTATCCGTCACGCCGAAAACAACCATAAAGAGGTCCCAGTCATAATTTCGATAGACAAAGGGCACCACCCGGGCACGATTCTCTAGAATTCGGTCCCAGGCAGCGAACAGTTTCGGATCGGCGCGGGTGGGGGTATCGGGTACAGCGATGGGGAAGGCATCAAACCGATCAATCATCGCTTGGCGGAAGTGAGGGGGATAACAGAATGTCTCATCAGCACCTTTAGGTGTACCAAAACCGCAGGTTAGCACACCGTTCACTTCTTCAGGAGGGTAGGTGAAAGGGATATCAAGGGCAACTACACGTTTGCCATGCTCGCTGATTATACGCCAAATCGACTTCTGCCCATGCATATTGGCAGGGGTTGGGGTGGTAGAGTAGTCAAAGCCGACTGACTCGAAGTCATAGATGCCATGCCTGCCAGGGTTCTTACCGGTCATGAAAGAAGTCCAAGCAGTGGGCGTGATCGGCGGTACCGTTGAGATCAGCCTTCCCCAACATCCCCCTCGTTTGATAGTGGCCAGGTTTGGCAAACGCCCTTTCGCAATCAAAGGATCGATGATATCGAATGTGCCTCCATCTAGCCCAATTATCAGCACCCTCATTGGTCTTCTCCCAGATGCAGTTCAATATAGTCATCATTTCGAATATAAGTAACTGCAGTCCCATTCACCGTAACACCATCGAGCACTTTCGGTGCCCGTAACAACAGGGCAACTTTACCCGAACCAGGGACCCTTAGAGAAATCTTGGCTCCATCGAGCTCGGCTCGTACCCAAGGAAGGGGGCGAGACGCCTGCATGAACAGTTGACCACGCAGTGTCACTGTGCTGAAATTTATGCCCATTATGGTTTGCAATGCCGACTCACCGTTAAACTGGATCCAAAGCACTCTGGCAGATGTTTCAAGATCTGCTCCTTCTACCAAGACTGAGGAGCATTCACGATTCATAACCACAACGTTAGTACACCCCGCAGTATATAACTGCACCGCCACACCATCTCTGATTTGCGAACCCTGGTGATCACATACATCTAGATGTAGGGGGGGATTATCATGGATTCCCTGAAGCCCTTCATTACGTATTGGAAGAAGCAAATACCCAAAAGACGCCGGACATTCAAGAACCACCCTAGTTGAAATAGCAGTGGTGGGGGTCTTGGTACCATAGCGATACGATACCCATCCCAATGGGGGATCCTCTTGCCCTCTCACCACTTTACAGTCTATCTCGGTAGGGAAAAGAGGCACGATCACAAGCCCATGGGTATCGCCAAATGAGATTACCACCTTGTCCTTATCAAACTCGCTTACTTTTCCTAGAGGGGCAAGATGGAGATTTGATATAAACTCATGAGCTCCTTTTCCTTCCATACAATCATGGATAAGCAGAAAGGGATTTTCACCCTTCGCTAGAAACATTCGACGTTGATGAATAACAGGGTCTTCCAATCGTTTGTACCCGTCGTGTGCACCATCAAAGTAATCGCACCAATCTGTCGTTAACCACTGATTGCACGTTGCGTTAGCCATACGACCAACCCGGGATTTGCCCCATAATTCCGATTGCTCTTGACCATCCACAACCACTGTGTTGTGAGCGCTAGTGCCTCTAAAATAATTGCGCCATCTGGTATTTCCGTATTCATAGGTGCCTGGATCGATCACCATAGAATGACCATCATAGAAAAAGTCAAAACTCAACGCATCACAGTGGCCGTGTGCAGGATTTCGATAGAGACCAAAAGGGCCACCATCAACTACAATATGGCAGACGGGTTGGCTAGGAGCATTCCGCATAATCCAGTAACCACCAACAGGAAAAGCACTTGATGCTTTGGCCGCTCGTAGCCCGATACTATCCAAACAATATTTAATGGCATCCTTTCCAAGTACCCATAATGCCTGCAGGCTGGGATGACCAGCTACTGCACACCAATCGGCACGCTTAAAGAAGGCACCCGCTACAAAGAGCGTATCGTGCAGGTGACACATATCCGATTCATCGAAGGAATCTCCCAGCATAGGCAGACTGCCATTCGGACGCCGAAGAGACACCAGAAACTCGGCCATATTGTGAAGCTGCTTCAAGATACTAGAGGATAGAGTGTGCCCATTTCTTTCCAACAGAAGCGCCGTCTTTAGTAGAAGGTCCAATACAAGTAGCTGGTAATGGGAACTGCGCTCGGCATATACGCCATCAGAGCAGATCAGATCAGGTAGATACTTCTGAAGAAGATTTAAACCTACCCTGCGCCATCTTCCAGCTGTCTTAAACTCTGGAAACACTGTACCCAGCATAATCAGTGCGGCTGCATTGAACAGCAAGTGATTGTTTGCCTGGTCTATCTCAAGATGGCGAACTAGGAACTCGCCGTGCAGGAAAAAAGATTTCAACAAGAGAGATGCCATCTTCGCAGACAGAGCTGGTGAGAAAAGCAATAAATGGTAGATCCAGATCCAATGGAGAATGCGCAGGCTAACAGCCATCGGTTGCCAAGCAGGGGAGCGGCCAACTGGATTATTATATATCCAGTCCTTTATTAATTCTACACATTTATCGGCAAACTTTGCATCACCAGTATACAAGGAAGCCTGACACAGCGGAACAGCATAATAAAAGCTATTAAGCCGCACGGCCCACTCAGCATAACCTGACGGATAGTAATCCCACTGAACACTACTTCCAAAGTGTACAGGTTCTCCTATATCGAATCTAAATATCCCTTGAACGATCTCCTCAGCCCGACGAACCACATCAGAAATCTCGTTGGCATAGAGAATATGAGCGAGTTCACAGATTTCTAAGACATCCTTAACATCGAAAAAAAACTGCGGGGCAGTCCTGCTCTTAAAAACCTCAGCTATTATGGAGGAAACGTTATCGTTATCACCTGCCTGAATCAACGGATCCCGTATATCTCCCATCAAATTCAGGGAGTCCCATAAGTCTTCATCATCCATAGCATTAATATGTTTTTGCAACTGTGGGAATCGGGAAACTATGGAAAAGTATGCCAGATTGCGAAGTCTGGCTCGAATTTGTGCAAACTCCATGCGCCGGAGCGATTCGCGATAGAAATGGAAATTTTGTTTTAAGATAATCCAGCTTAGCACAAGAAGTTTACCACCTATTCAAAAGCTATTCCAATATACCTGGTTTGCGAGCTACGACTATCAAGGCTCCACCAGCGCTATTCGTCGAGCAAACTTCCTCAGCCGTATAGAGTCGCCGGAACAACCTACCAAACAGCTTCGCTGATAGCTGTCTAGGAAAATTTATTTTCGCTCGCTCTAAAAATGCTGCTATTCTCTTAGCAAGATTACTGAGTTTTACCCTCCCATAGCCAAGATCGGCAAGTTGACTGATATCCCAGGCATGCATCACCGCGCGGCAGAGATAGTATTTGTAATGCATCATCTCAAATCCGGTATCCTCAAGTATCTTATTCCAAGTCTTGTGATCGTAGCAATGGAAATGCATTTTCTGTTTATTACGCGCCTTTGTATACAACTCCGCAAGTCTCTCCAGCCCCAATCTTTCGAACATGTCCGTCAAGAAGAGATATTCACCAAACAAATGGCTGGGGGCTGTAAAAACAAATGTCCCGCCTGGCTGAAGAACACGAAGGACCTCCTTAAGCACTCCCCGTAAATCTGGCATGTGTTCAATGGCAGAGTTACTGAAGACTGCAGCAAAGTAATTGTCGCACACTGGGATATGAACAGCATCTGCCAAGACGAGATGTTTGTAGATTTGGACTTTCCTTGCGCGTTTTAAGGCTTTGCAGGACAGATCTAGGCCCATTTTCAGCTTGGTATCAAAATACCGTGCAGCAAATTTACCATGTCCACATCCCAGGTCCAAGATCGGTTCCTCAAATGCGATATCAGCCAGTTGAGCTGCTTCAATTCCTCGCCATAACCCGTGAAACGGTAAATACCAATACAAGTCTAGAAACTTATCCGCGATTTCGCGTTCTCTGGAGTCCATATTCGAAACCTCTTAGAGTCAGGACAGGAATCCCTTCCATGATGTGAGATATCATTGCCCATCGACTCATCGTTCGCTCATTTTTTGAGCAGTTCTTCAGATTTGCGCCCAGTTTGCACGGAATATTTGATCGCATTATCCGATATGGCAACTTAAACTAACAAACCCGTTGGCTTGGTCAATCCCAGGACTTTTGATTCCCGGTCGTACAACAGGATTTGCAAGGCATTGTGCAAGAGATCCACTCTGGAGCGACCGATCAAGGCGTTCTTGCAGCAAACGGTGTCTAATTGTTTCATAGAAGCAATCCATACAAGTAAGATACAACTTAATATTGTAAAATAAATCTTATTTACACGACAAATATCAGCGAACGGTGAGCATCGAGAAGGGACTATACTATAGTCACGCCCCTTGACAGTTCATGCTCTGCCGTATCCGTCCAAGACTTATCAGCATCAGAACGAAACCCAGAAAAGTCGCTCCTGTAAAAGAGATTGCAGCTCCCAATGCTCCATAAGCTGGTATAAACAGTATGTACAAAGCAAGAGCTGACACAAGTGTACAGGCTAAGACTAGAGCGTAGGCATGGCCACGATTATGCGCTATCCAATATCCCGACATTACATTCATCAGACTGTAGAAACCCATCCCTACAACCAAGACTTTCAGAACCTGTATGCTTGGCAGGTATCTGGGTGAAAACAATGTTTTGATTATCCAGTCACCAGCAACCCAGAAGCCGAGGATTGTTACAAGACATGCTCCGCCAACAAATATCGCACCACGCCTCATTTGCCTCAGCCCCTCATCCCCCGAGAGACGTGAACTAGTTGGTAGAATCACCGAGAATGCACTGTTGGCAATGAAGAGGAGCGTAGCAGCCAGCGAGTTAGCCACACCGTAGTAGCCAACTTGTGTCTCATTGCTTACTATACGCAATATAAGGATGTCTCCGTTGAGTAAAAGGGTGTGAATCGCATACGAAGCGATCAGCGGAACACTGAAACTCAACAGTTCCTTGAACATATCCCTGGATGGGGGGGCTATTGACCATTTGCGTCTGCCGTATGAGAGACCTTCTAGCACCAGTGCAGTGATTATCCAAGCAGAACCATAGATAACTAGAACGGAGTATACCGACGCTTTGTTAAAGGCTATCAAGAGTACAAGAGTTACTATTTGTAGTACGCTTTGCAATATTTGATAAACCGCCAATCTCAGAAACCTGAAATTCCCTCTTAAGAAACCTGTGTACAGATGGAATACGGCAAGACCAAACAGCACGAACCAGACGGCTGAGCTTGTAATATCCGTTAAGACGCTCAAAACGCCGTTTATGATCACCGTAATGGCCAGAAAAAGACCGCTGACTGCAAGGCCATTACTAAGATACAGAGCTCGCGCACGGGAATCATGTGCGTACTTGGCTAGATAAGTGGTGAACATATGCGCCAAAGGGGCAAGTAAAGTCGTAGCAACCATAGCCCAAGAGATAGAAGTACGAACGACCCCATACTCAGCTGTGTCTAACGAACGTGCAGCGGCTATGAAAAATAGAAGGGTAAGGGCCTTTGAGATTCCGGCCCCCAAGGTAACTACGCCGGAATCTCGCAGAAAGGTATCACTGCTGAATATTGCCAAAACCCTATTGACCGTTGGACTATATTTTTGCACTTTTTGATTTCGCCCCTATCTTCGATCAAAATCTCACTTTACACCAAGAAAGGCAATCATTAAGTAGACACAGGACGTAGAAGCCGCATCCTATGTCTATGAAAATCGGCAGTTTGACTGACACAAACCTAGAATTGAGAAAGCATATAGCATTGGAGAGTTCTGCATCATAGAAATTGCCGCTGCTTGCCAATCACAGCCCCTCTGTTTGCAGAAATCTGTTTACCTTGAACGGCAACAGATAGCCCAAGGAGTATCCATAGATATTCGGCCACTCCCGAGTAAGTCATATAAGCCTGCAGGAAGCAGGCTGGCATAATGGTAACGAATAAAGTGACCGCTGCCAAGAATAAAGCTCTAACCGGAGGACTAGTAGCATGTCGGTAGAAATACCACAAGCGATGTGTAGCTGATATCATAAGCAGAAGAAAAGCAATTACATAAAGAATGCCTCCTTTGAGCAGCATGTACACGAATTGACTGTCTTCCGAAGGCACACCGACAAGATCCTCAGGCGACTCGGGACCGTACCCAAACAACCAGTATTTCTCTATAATTGGTAGAAATTTCTCATGCCAATTCTCAATCCTGTAAGTAATGGTTTTGGGTGCAAAAGAATGTCGATTGGCAAACTGTTTATCCAATTGGGTCGACATTTGATCGCTAAAGACAAAAGAAGTCATAAGAAGTAGCACTAGTATAAAAAGAAGCCACTTAGCCCCACCCTTACTGGCTAATAGAATCACGATCACACCCAAGACAAGAACAACAAGAGAAGTAATAGAAGTCGTAGTAATCATACCAGCAATCAACAGTACAAGAAACGGGACAGCAATCCAGCTGCGAAAAAGTCTGCTTCTCCCTACGTGATAAGCCAGCAACACTAACACGCTAAAGGAGAGAAAAATCCCCGTTCCATGCCAGTTTGCCAAAAGTGAAGTCGTTCGTGGGTAGCCCCATTTCTCTACCCGCACCAGGTGTCCGCTATAATAGTAGGTGGCTAAGATAGAGGTTACAGCTTTTACTTGCATCATCTGGAGAATTGCCACCAGAGCAATAATAACCCCTGCCAATGTTAACAGTTGAAGACACCTCTTAGCCTGAGCTGCTGTAACATCAAATGCAATTATGAGGCAATACAACACCAAATACTGCCATGGAGCCAAGAAAGGCATCAGACTGGAGTAATCAACTGCACCACCTCTCAGAAAGTAGACTAGCAGTGGTACAACCGATCCAAACAGCAAATATAGCATGATTACTAAGCCTATCCGTATGGCTTCTATATTTCGCTTGATTTTCTTTGGGGAAAGAATGAACATTACCATTGCTATAAGGAGAAGGGGTTCATTGGGGCGTAACATAGGTACCAATTTGCCGCGCTCTATACCAGAAATAAGTGGTAAGAAAAATACCAATCCGTAGAGAATCCAAAGCGGCCTAAGAACCACGATCAGACCACTTACAATCACCCCTACCAACGAAAGTGTTATGATGACCGTGAGCGACGGCGAAAGCGCGACAGCCCCTCCCACCACTGCTGTGGCAAGAAAAAGCAGTGTAAGCAGAGAG
>JALVSJ010000440.1:0-432 GCA_027024445.1 Desulfobacterales bacterium | reverse complement strand
GCGATATCATCCGCAATTGTCCAGAACTTCCCTAGACCCCAAAAAGATGATCGTGTTTTACATCTCTATCCTCTAGAGACCTGGATTTTGGACAAACGCACTTCTGAACGTGTTTTCAGCGACACCTGCCTCCGTCCCCGCATATATATGGGAGTAGATTGGGAAGGCACCCCCGCATACGGGCATCGACATGGGGCGCCGAGAGGCTTAAGCAGTCCGAGGGCCATTCTGTCCAAAGTCCAGTAGACAACGATCTTGCTCCTTATTCCTCGCCACACATTGCCCCCAACCATTTACTTGCGGGTTCAAATCCCGGGGCGATCTGCAATGCTCGCTCATACATTGCTCTCGCTTCGTCAGTACGCCCCTCCTGGCGGTAGATGTCCCCCAGGTGAAAATAGGCCCATTTATTCCGCGGAGACAGTTCCAGTG
>JALVSJ010000439.1:513-3426 GCA_027024445.1 Desulfobacterales bacterium | reverse complement strand
ACGCTGGTTAAGAGCGATTAGGAGACCGCATTTCAATGAATGGGGATGCAAATCGGTCGATTTGGGCAGAAATTGACAGACCGATACTGTGAATTGGTCATAGATGATTCAATTATTGCTGATAATTCAGCTTTGCAGTGAGAGGGATACCGGTTTCATTCGCAGATTCCGCATAGTGCAGAGCCCGCCCCAGTCCCCGTAACGAGGTTTACGGGCACCGGTCTTGCGTTTAAGCCCGAACTCCTGCCGGTGTTTCTGAAAAATATCTTCCACAAACGCTTTGCTGCCAAGCACCACCCCATCTGACAGATACCGCACCCTGCAATGCAACAGTTCGGCCTTAGAAAGCCTGCCCCCCTCTTCCAGAACCTTCTTAATCTTTTCGCGGTCAATGGCTTTGCCTTTAGCACCAGCCCGAACATATAGCAATTTACGATAGACTTTTGCGTTCGTTGACCAGTTGCCGAACTGTCCCAATACTCTGCAGATTGATTGCATTCCCTTGCGGGCAGCCCGACTCCCGGCGACAGCCTCGCCATAGCCACAGAATCGGTAATCTTTGGGGTCTTCGACGATTCCAGCACGTACCGCATTCAGGTCAATATAGGTCGCCATAGTTGTAATGGCATCCGGTTTGCCCTCAACCAAGATGCTCTTGAAACGCTGTTCCCAGAGATGTCCCCGCAGCCCGTGGCGCTTGTTATATGACATCGTAATCCGTTGCATCAGCATCTTCATGAACTGGGATAAATCGTGCATACGGTAAGTATAGCTGGAAAGCAGAGCTTCAGCCTCAGCTTCACGCTCATCTTCACGCAGTTGCTTTAATTCAAAGGCCACATTGGCTGCCCGAACCTTCCCGTATAATGCTTTGATACGCCGCAAAACCTCTTCCTCGGCAATTGCGCATTTTTCCGGCACCATCAACAGCAGATGAATATGATTATCCATCAGGGCATAAGTCAAAATTTCAACGCCGGCAAATTCCGCCACAGCCCGCATTGTCTTACGAAAACGCTCTTTCTCCATATCGTTCAACCGCATCTCACCGTGAACGATCCGTGACATGCAGTGATAATGCGATGCCCCATTACCAATAATCCGCGCTGTTCTCATGCCGAATCCTCCTTGCAAATTAACAAAATGAAACATAGAGCATCGAACAAATGACATCAAGCATTAAATCTTATTAATTGTGTGTCCCTTATATTCCTGTTAGGTTTAGCTTTATGCCAAACAGTTATGTTGTAGGAGGAGTCTTATCTCTAATTGGGCTCCTAATATTGGGGGTTCTAACATGCATTCAGTTTTCGATTTACCGCAAAGACCGTGAAACCTCTTTGGACTTAATCTGACCATTCCAGAGGAGAGTAGAATGGTTAGATAAATTGTCGTACTAGCAGCTTACAATGCTTTGCGTTTCAATCCCGCAATTTTGGTAGGTTGTGAAGCTAAGTGTCGCATTGGGTGACTTCTTTTTTAAGATTTTATGCTATAGCTATTGTTTCGTTGTTGAATAATTCAAGGGGAGAAGAATAGTCCAGTATTCTTCGTGGATAATTGTTAATCCACTGAGCTATCTCCTTGATTCTTTTCCACGTGAATTCAGCGATATCATGGCCCTTTGCAATAAACCTGCGAATGATCCTGTTGGTGTTCTCGTTTGTGCCGCGCTCCCAAGATGAGTATGGATGCGCATAGTATATTTCGGTGCGTGTTTTATTTGAGAATGCCGATTTCTCAAGTGAGTCCAGGCCGAGGAACTCACTGCCGTTATCAACTGTAATGGTCTTGAATATTTCTCTGAAAGCCCCCCGGCCGAATTCCGGTTCGATTGATCTCAGGGCCTTGTGTACCGACTGCTGTGTTTTATCCGGCAGCTTGCGTATTACAAGGTGACGGGGTTTTCTCTCAACAATCGTAAGCAATGCTGTTCCTGATCCCCCTTGCGGTCCCATTACCAGATCCATCTCCCAGTGCCCGAACGCTTCCCGTTTTTCGATATACTCCGGTCTTTCCTCGATGCTTTTAGCCCTTGCAAGCCGCTTGAACGGGCGTTTGGGGCTCTTTTTCGACTTCTTCAGGCGTTTACGCTTCTCCCACAAGGGTTCACCGGTCCCCCCTTCTATGAGCCCCATGTAAATGTAGTTGTAGATTGTCTTTGTGCAGACGCGTCCTTCCATATCAAGCTGTCTCATACGCGCAGCAACCACATCCGGGGAATCATGATGCACAACCATTCTTTCTCGTATATATTCCACCATTGTCCTGTTCGAACCCAGTTTCAGGTCCAACCCTTTTGCCGTAGCATTCAGGTCATAATCCTCCTGAGCCCGCTCGCAACTGTATGTTTCGTATTTACGCAGCTCTGTGTCCAGGTGGCTTACCTTGCCGCGCTTCAGCTCCCTTTGAATAGTCCGTAAACTGCAACCTATGATAGAGGCCATGCCTGCGGACGGAATACCGCCCTTCACCATGGCCTCTATCTTCTGTCTGTCTCCCCATGTCAAATGCTTGCCTTTCCTGCTCTCTGCGATACTCTCTGCTTGTTCCATGCCGATGACCTCCTTTGATGTTCTAGAAGCCACCAAAGGTAGCGTGATCCGGCATGGGACGCTCTCCTTTTCTATGCGACACTTTGTTTTACAATTTTCAATTGATTTATTTCACACAAATAAATCTTGACAGATTATAATCATATGATAGATTGTAATCCGTTTTACTATTTGGAGAAACCAGCCATGCCTAAGCCCGTTAGTACCAATAATGCCTTGCTAGAGCAATTCAACACCGGACTCCTTGAGTTACGCGAGTTATTCCATCAAACAGGAAGATTAGACGACTCCAATGCGAAGCTTGATGAAATTACAAAATTATTATGTCTTGAAATAGCCTCTATTCGGGACACTAAAT
>JALVSJ010000439.1:0-503 GCA_027024445.1 Desulfobacterales bacterium | reverse complement strand
AAAATACCAAGCCTGAAAGCGATACTCAACGAGCATCAAGAAAAAAAGGGCCTGGTTCGTTCCCTTAATAAAGCACTCCTTCTAGCCAGCAAGAGCAAAACGCTTACCAACTATGATGGGGAATCACTTCTTGGCCCAAATCCCAAATTCAATATTGGCGAATCCGAAGAGACGCTCGCATTGCGCATGGCGGAAATCGTATTAGGTGCATTTAATGGTCATCTAAGGAATCCTTGCGATTCTGATACATTTGAGTTTCTTAATGAAGCATTTGGCCATTTTGTTAGAGATAATTTTCGTCAGAATATCGAAGACGCACAATACATGACACCTCCTGAAGCTGTAAACTACATGGTCGAATTAGGGATACATCGACTAAAATCTAAACGTTTTCCCAAAAAACATTCTCCAGTCATTTGTGACCCTTCTTGCGGTGTTGGATCATTTTTGGCACAATTTTATCGCTCTTGGCACATCAAGCATCGTCTCTCGGCAAATCCAGT
>JALVSJ010000438.1 GCA_027024445.1 Desulfobacterales bacterium | reverse complement strand
GGATAACTGAGTAACCTATACCGGTGCCTAAGGCCTGCCGCCCAGTGCCTTGGGCCTAAAGTTATCCATAATGCTTCTCTTGATCATCAGGTGTGATGGCATCCTGCTCCACATCTCTTGCATCATCTTTCTTCCTCGCAAGTTCCTTGTAATACTCGTGTTGAATCAGGAGGTTCATGATTTCATTGGTACCTGTCCATATCATGGCAAGCCTGCAATCGCGCAGAAATCTTTCGATGGGATAGATTGTGGTATAGCCTATTCCGCCCATTATTTGCATGGCATTATTGATCACCTTCCATGCTGCCTCTGTGCCTATTTTCTTGGCCTCGGATACCAGACGCCGTGCATCACCTCCTGAATCAACTCGCTTTGCAGCAGTAAATACCAGGGACCTGGCCGCATCAAGAAGGGCTGCTGAATCTGCAACCATAAAGCTAACTGCCTCGAAACTATTGATGGTCTTGCCAAAGGCCTTGCGGCGCGTGGAATATCGGGCAGCTACTTCGAGAGCTGCTCTTCCAAGACCCACCGCACCCGCTCCGCTTGTCAGTCTCTCAGGGATCATCATACGATTGAATATTGCATAGGCACCATTCAACTCGCCCACCAGATTTTCAACCGGGACCTTTACGTCCCTAAATACAAGTCTACCAGTTCCTCCGCCGCGAGTACCTAGGAGCGTGTAAATATTCTGCACCTCCACTCCCATGTTTCTTTCCACAATAAAGGCACTGAGCGATTCGTGAGGATGTGCCTTGGGGTTGGTCTTTGCATAAACCAGGAACCAGTCAGAGTCCTGGGCACCTACCACGAATCGTTTTTCACCGTTGAGTACAAAATAGTCTCCTTCGCGCACGGCCGTAGTAGTGGCGCCAAAAAAGTCAGAGCCGCCTCTGGGCTCGGTCAGTGCTTCTGCGCTGTAAAGTTTGCCCTGGTTGGTGGGAAGGAGGTACTTCTCTTTTTGCTCTTCAGTGCCGAAGCGATTCAGGGCCTCACCTACGATGCTGGGCATAACATATGCACATGAGATCGAATTTCCAAGTACGCCCACTTCCTCAACTGCTGCCACCTCAGCCACCCAATTGAGGTCCCTTCCGCCGTATTCCTTTGGAAAGCGGGGGCCCAGCAAGTTTTTGGCTCCGGCTTTCTCCACTATGGGGCGCCCTGTCTCGATCTTGCTTTCATCCATATCACGGATCAATTGGCTTGGAATGTCATTTTTGACAAAGTCCCTCACCTCTAACCAAAATGCCTTCTCTGTTTCATTCAACAGAAAATCATACATGGCTTACCTCCGTTTGATATTCACCGCTCATTGGCCGTTACTAGTTATTGGTTATTAGTTATTCGTGATTCGATATTCTATATTCGCAATCCCTTTAATTAAGCTGTCAGCTTTCAGCTATCAGCGGTCAGCTTGTCCCTACGGGACAGAAGACAGAAGCTTGGCCACCCCGGGCGGCTCAGGAGTTAGGAGTGAGGAGATCGAATGAGTTGCTTCGCTATGATCTCCTTCATGATTTCCTGGGTTCCGCCTCCGATGGAAAGTATCCTGTTGTCGCGATAAAGCCGCTCCACCAGATACTCGCGCATGTATCCAGCGCCACCGTGTATCTGCACCGCGTCATAAGTGACTTTATCACTTACCATGCAGGCAAAATTCTTGGCCATGGATATTTCCTTAACCTGGTTCACACCTGCATTGATCCTAGCTGCTACCCGGTACGTAAATTCCCTGGTTGCCTCCACTAGTGTTGCCATGTCAGCGAGTTTGTGACGGGTTACCTGAAAACCCACCAGTGTCCGGCCAAAGGCTCGTCTGTTCATGGCGTATGAAATCGAATGCTCAAGGGCAAGCTGGGATGTCATGTTGGCAATTACTGCCAACTGTAGCCTCTCAAATTGGAAGTTCTCCATGATACCATAAAATCCTTGTCCCTCTTGGCCAAGAAGATTTTCCGAAGGAACAATACAGTCATCAAAGAAGATCTGCCCTGTGTCTGAGGCCCACCAGCCCATTTTTTTCAAAGGCTTTGATACTGAGTACCCAGGGGAATCCGATTCGATAACGAGTAGGCTAATGCCCTTGTGTCCTTCCTCTCCGGTGCGAACAGCAGTGGTAAGTTGATCGGCCCTGCACCCGCTGGTAATATATGTCTTGCTCCCATTAACCACATAATGGTCACCTTTGAGGATGGCCCTCGTCTTGATATTGGCAACATCAGATCCTGCGTCTGGCTCTGTTATCCCCAAAGCTGAGATCTTCTCCCCTTTGAGCACCGGAGGAATAAACTCGAGTTTTTGTTCCTCTGTGCCCAGAGATAGGATGGGGGGGATACTTATGTCCAGCGACCCCAGTCCTGCCACCACGCCTGCAGAACCACAACGCATGAGTTCCTCTGTGGCAGCGATCTTCATGAAAAGGTCACCACCGCTGCCGCCATATTTTTCAGGGTAGTAAATTCCAAGGATTCCCGCCTTGCCCGCTTTCCTGTAAAGCTCCACGGGGAACTCGCCTTTTTCTTCCCACTCATCCACAAAAGGAGCGATTTCCCGTTCCACGAATTTCCGCACAGTGTTGCGGATCATATTGTGTGTTTCGCCAAAGTATTCCTGGTAGTCATTCCGCACTTTAGGTGCTCCTAGGCGCAGGCGCCATTATTGTGGAATAGTGGAATGGTGGAATAATGGAATGATGGGTTCTGAGGAAATGACGATTTTCCATTTTATAGCCCAACATTCAAGCATTCCATCCTGCCAAACTAACGGCGGGCAAGCCCGCCACAAGTCCCAGGCGGGCAAACATTCCAGCATTCAAGTACCCCATTATTCCATTATTCCAGTATTCCATCATTCCCCCTTCGGGGGTGGTATCACCACCGCCTCCCCTTCTGCAACGGTTTCCCCTCGCTGGTTGGTCCACGTGAGGGCCATCTTGACCCATTTCTTTTCCTCAAGCTTTTCCGCTACCCGGGCCGTTGCAGTTATGGTGTCGCCAAAGTAAGTTGGAGCCTTGAAACGGGTAGTGATCTCCACAAGTATGGTTCCCATCCCAGGTAGTTGCATTCCCATTACGGGAGCAATCAGGCTCTGAGGCAGAGCGCCGTGGGCGATTCGAGTCTTGAAAGGCGTCTGCTTGGCATATTCTTCATTGAGGTGAAGGGGGTTGAAATCTCCGCTGATACCAGCAAATAGGTAAACATCTGTCTCGGTGATAGTTTTGGTAAAGCAGGCCTCCTCACCTATTTCTAGTTCGTCGTAACTCTTGCCAAGTTGGAGTTCCATAGGGCCACGTCTCCTTTGTCCTTATCAGCCTTACCCTTTTTTATTTGCCTAGATCACTTTGCATCGGTGTCCAAAATCGGCATATGTTCAAGAAGCCAACTTAATAATTTCAATAGGTTATGAGCTCAGGATCACTTTTTTATAAAGTCAGGTTTCTTAGTTCACTCTATTATGGCAGGAAAACGGCATATTCCCTTCCTGTCTGACGCCAGGCAGGCGCTACGCTCGCTGCGCCATCCATGGCTCCGCTCCCCCAATAATTCTGGCGGGCAGACACTGCGGATCAGGCACACAGTTATCCAACCCCAAGATTGTCATTTCCCTGCCCGCCGTTGCGTTCAGGCGGGGAGGAGCCTTGGCGGCGAGAAATCTTAAGATTTCTCCCTGCGGTCGAAATGACATGGAAGGACCCAGGCTTCGACTAAGAACTGAGTGCCTGATGACGCCGCTCAGGGAACATCCCCTGCCTGGCGTTGCACGGCAGACAGGCGTTCTCCTGCCTATTCCCAAAAACCGATTTTGGACAGGTTTGATCACTCTGTTCAGGTCACTACCTCTAAATCCTATCTATGCTTTAGCCCCAACCTCTCTCTGCATTCCTCCACACTGGCTACTTCCCGGCCTTGATTCCGGATCATCCGGGCAGCTTTTTCCACCAGTTCACCATTTGAGCGAGCCATAACCCCGGGTGCTACGTAGAAGTTATCCTCCAGTCCCACGCGGACATTCCCTCCAATTGCAATGGCCGTAGCCACCATTCGCCACTGATCATGGCTGATGCCTATTACCTCCCAATCGCTGTTGGGTGGGAGCAGGTGCACCTGGTGAGCCAAGTTATCAACGGTTGGAGGGATGCCACCCAATACGCCCATAATCAGGCTTACCTGAAACGGGGGTTCCAATAAATCCATGTCTATAAGAGGATAGCAATTCCCCACATGACCTGAATCAAAACACTCCATCTCTGGTTTAACTCCCGCTTCCTTCATAGCAGTAAGAAGGGGGACGATTTCAGAAAAAGGGTTTGCGAACACAAAATCAAAAACGAACTTTTTTTTCTTAGGATGATACTTGGCATAATTCATGGAGCCCATGTTGAGGGCTGCTATGGCTGGTTTTATTTCTTTTACCGGAGCTATCTTCTTCTCCACAGGTATTCCCACAGCTCCTGTGGAAAAATTGATGATTACCGGGCACTCAGCAGTAACTGCGTCATAAATATTGCGGTAGTCTTCCACCTCATAGCTCGGGGTACCGTCGGGTTTGCGTGCATGGATATGCACTACTGCCGCACCCGCGTCATAGGCCCGTTTTGCCTCTGCGGCATACTCTTCGGGAGTATAAGGTATGGCCGGGCACTGCTCCCGATTTGCCACTACTCCCGAAAGGGCACATGTGATCATGCACGTACGGTCGTAATTTTGATTTTCTTTGATCCAGAAAGACATGGGTAAACTCCTGTGGAGTGTTGACCGTTCACGATTAACATCCCTTAAACTCAGGTTTCCTTTTTTCCAAGAACGCCCTCATCCCCTCTGCTGCATCTTGGGTTGCAATGACCTCGCCCAGTGCCTTGCATAGGTGATCTACGGCCTGGTCAAAGGGCATATCCCACACGTCCCTGAATGCCTTCTTGCCTATCTTAATACCTATGGGGCTCTTCTGGGTCAGGCCTTGAAGGATTTCTTCTACCTTTTTGTCAAGCTGATCAAAGGGAACGGCCTTTGTTATAAGACCCACTGCCTCTGCTTCCCCTGCCGGCATCTTTCGCGTTGTGAGGACCATGTCCATGGTTCGCTTCAGCCCTATGTGCCTGAGGAGAAGGGCCCCCACCATCATTGGGAAGATTCCCACATTCACTTCCGGAGTGCAGAAATAAGCATCTTCCCGGGCGATCACAAGGTCACAGGAAAGCATCAGGCCCAGCCCACCAGCCAGACACGGCCCATTCACCCTGGCCACAAGGGGTTTTTCAAATTCCGTCATTTTTTTTAGTAGCGACGCGTAATTCCTGGCTCCTTTGAGCCTTTCATCCTCTTCACCTGTCAATGTGAAGCCCAGATCGGCCCCGGAGCAAAATATGCGATCCCCGGCTGCCGTAAGGCATATAGCTCGCACGTCTTTGTCTTGTTGGATTTGATCAAGATAATGGTGAAACGAATCGATCATGTCCTGAGTGATGGCATTGCGCCGGTCTGGCCTGTTTATGGTCAGGTAGGCCACGTTATTTCTGACTTCGTAGATGAGGGAATCACTCATGGCCGCCTTCCTCCGGCTCTATTTCAACAAGGATATCACCCGGCATTACCTTGGCTTCTGGCTCAGTATTGATTTTCGTGACAGTTCCCGCATAAGGGGCCTTAAGGGTGGTCTCCATTTTCATGGCGGTTACCACCACCAGCCCCTGACCTTTTTCAACCTGCTCCCCTTCCTTTACCAGTACCCTGGCCACCACGCTGGGCATGGGAGGTGTTACCTCGCCAGGACCTTCATCAATAGTGCTTCTTCTCGCTGAAGCAGGGTGGCTCGGTGTCGCGTGTTCCACAGTAAAGGCAGAGCCGTTTACAAATACGTGCTTGGCGTTTGCTTGGCGGTCCACCCACACTTTATAAAGTCGACCATCGATGACAATGCGGTAGCAATTGGAGCCCAGGGGCTCAAAGAAGACCTGCACAGGCGAATCGTCAGTACGCAGGGTGCCTTTGCCTTGCTGGGGATCAAGCGCTCCCCTCAGTTCTTTAACTGTATTGCCAATTTTAAGACTATAACGATTCAATGATGACCCTCTGTTTATTAAAGCCTCCAGGCCCCGAGACTCTGCCACGGGGTGGGGTATCCCGTGCGGCTCACTGCTGCTACGGTTTTTGAACCCCCTAATATTTCATCTACGACGTATGCCACGGCTGCAACCCTGGCGAGATCTTCATCAGGTTTCCATTGCGCAAAATGGGTTCGGATGAAATCGATGAAGGTCTCGCCCTTTGCAAAAGGAATGGATCGAACCACATCGAGGAGAAACGCAACGGTTGTGGTTATCCCTGTGATTCTATAGTTTTCAAGGGCCCGGATCATGCGAAGCCTGGCAAATTGTCGGTCCTCTGCAACAACTATGAGCTTACTAAGGATGGGGTCGTAATGAACCGGCACCTCGTATCCCTCGTGGATCCCAGAGTCAACGCGAATACCGGGACCCGCAGGCTCTTCGTATCCAATTATTTTCCCCGGGCTTGGAATAAATCCGCAGGCCGGGTCTTCTGCGTAAATCCTGCATTCAATGGCATGTGCCCTTTGTTGGAGGTTCTCCTGCCTGAGGCCCAAGGGTTTGCCTGCGGCCACCTCAAGTTGATGGCGTACCAGGTCTGTACCCGTAGTGAGTTCTGTAATGGGGTGTTCCACCTGTAGCCTCGTGTTGACCTCCAGGAAATAGAAATTCCCGGATGGCTCGAGCAGAAATTCCACAGTTCCGGCATTCACGTACCCGGAGGTCTTGGCCACCTTGACGGCGGCCTCCCCCATGCGCGCTCTCAGTCCCTCTGTTAGCGCTGGCGAAGGAGTCTCCTCTATTATCTTCTGGTGCCGTCGTTGAATGGAACATTCTCTTTCGAATAAGTGAACTACATTTCCATGCTCATCAGCAAGTATCTGGAATTCCACATGCCTGGGTCTGTCCAGGTATTTCTCCAGATAGATGGAGCCGTCTCCAAAGGCCTTTTGAGCCTCACTGATGGCCCCTGTGCATGCCTCCACAAACTCTTCCGGGGCGCGCACCACTCGCATCCCCTTGCCACCTCCACCTGCCGCGGCCTTGATGATTAGCGGGTATCCCATGGAATCAGCTTCTTTCTTTAAAAGCTGGGTATCTTCTGTTGCCTCCAGCATTCCAGGAATGATTGGGACTCCTGCTTTACTCATCATGGTCCTCGCAAGAGTCTTGTTTCCCAGGTCCTCGATCACCCGTGATGGAGGACCAATGAATACGATTCCGGAATCCTCGCACGCCTTTGCAAACAGAGGGTTCTCCGCAAGAAAGCCGTAGCCGGGATGGATGGCTTCCGCGCCGGTAGCTTTTGCCACATCTATTATCTTTTCGATGTTAAGGTAGCTCTCAGAGGGCTCGGCCGGGCCTATGGAAATGGCCTCATCTGCCTCAAGTACGTGGAGGGCTAATCTATCGGGCTCTGAGTACACGGCCACGGTCTCTATACCCATCTCTTTGCAAGTCCGCATAATCCGGACCGCGATCTCTCCACGATTGGCTATCAGTACCTTCTTAAACATATCTTCTTCACACTGCTGTCCGAAATCGACTTGCACCTAAGAAGTCAGTCTTATAATATTAATAGGTTAGTGATTCATTATCAGACTTTACAAAATTAGGTTTTCTACTTGGATCTTCTTAGGCAGGGGAACGGCATATTCCCTTCCTGTCTGACGCCAGGCAGGCGCTACGTTCGCTGCGCCCTCCGTGGCTCATCTCCCGCCATAATTCTGGCGGGCAAGCACTGCGGATCAGGCACTCAGTTGTCCAACCCCAAAAGTGTCATTTCGAGGAGCCTTGGCGACGAGAAATCTTAAGATTTCTCCCTACGGTCGAAATGACATGGAAGGAATCAGGATTCAACTAAGAACTGAGTGCCCGATGACGCCGCTCTGGGAACATCCCCTGCCTGGCGCCACAGGGCAGACAGGCGTTCCCCTGCATACTGTTAAAAAATCGATTTTGGACAAGTATGTCTTCCTCACTTCTATTTCCCGGCATAACCACAGAGGCGCCGAGGACACAGAGCGCCTACTTCATTTTGCTTGCCGCGAGATGCCGGCAAGCAAAAACCAAGCGCTTCGTATTTTAGACAGGGAACCATCGCTTTGTAATAGAAGGAGTTTTTGCCCATCGCCGTCTCCCGATGGGCAAAAAGAGATACCCTCTCTATGTTCTCTGTGTCTCTGTGGTGAGTTGAAAAGCTCCTTCTTACATCCTAAAAGTGCCATATCCAAATACGTCATCGCGCAGAGGTGCGTTTAGTGCTGCTGAGATGGCCAGACCAAGCACGTCCCGCGTCTTGGCTGGATCAAGGATTCCGTCGTCCCACATTTGTGCGGTAGAGTACCAGGCGTCACCTTCCTTGAGGGCCGCCGCAATTATGGGCTCTTTGATCTGCCGGACCTGTTCGTCTGTAAGTGGTGGCTTGCCTTCTCTGGCAAGCTGTTCGTTTTTCACCGTAACCATTACGTCGGCAGCCTGCTCTCCCCCCATCACGCCGATCTGGGCGTTGGGCCACATCCAGAGAAATCTGGGTGAGTAGGCCCTTCCGCACATGCCGTAATTACCAGCGCCAAACGACGCCCCAATTATCACAGTGAATTTTGGTACACTCGCAGTGGCCACAGCATTGACCATTTTATGACCGGCCTTAGTGATACCGCCCTTTTCATATTCACTTCCGATTATATACCCGCTTATGTTTTGCAGGAATACGAGGGGAATTCCACGCTTGTCACAGAGCTGAATGAATTGAGTTGCCTTGAGGGCACTGTCGGAGAATAGCACGCCGTTGTTTCCAAGGATCCCAACGGGGTAGCCATGGATGTAAGCCCAGCCGCATACAAGGGTAGGGCCATAGAGGGCCTTGAACTCAAGAAATTCACTTCCGTCCACGAGGCGGGCAATGACTTCCCGTACATCGTAAGGTGTGCTTATTTTTTCAGGGACTATCCCATATATCTCTTTGGGGTCGTACAGGGGAGGCCTCGGTTCCCTCCGGCCTATCTCAGTCTTCTCTGGGGGAGGAAGGTTTCTGACTATTTGTCTGATTATCTCAATACAATGGGCATCATCTTCTGCGATGTAGTCAGAGACGCCGGATTCTCTGCAATGAACCAGTGCACCACCTAGTTCATCCGCAGTGACTTCCTCACCAGTAGCAGCCTTTACAAGGGGAGGACCACCCAGGAAAATGGCGCCGGTTCCTTTGACGTGGACCACCTCATCGCTCATGGCAGGTATATAGGCTGCCCCTGCGGTGCAAAGTCCCATGACACCACAGATCTGGGGAATGCCCATCTTTGACATGATGGCCTGATTGTAAAAGATGCGGCCGCCGTCATCTGCATCAGGAAAGATTTCGGACTGTAAGGGTAGGTAAGCACCACCCGAGTCCACCAGGTAGATTATGGGAAGGCGGTTTTCCATCGCAATGGTCTGGGTACGCAGCCCCTTCTTTACCCCCATTGGATAAATGGTGCCACCCTTTATCATCGAATCATTGGCATGGATGACCACTTCCCTACCTTCCACAACGCCAATTCCGGCCACCACACCAGCGCCATGGATTCTGCCATCATACATCCCTCGTGCAGCCAGAGGAGCTATTTCCAGAAAGGGGGTGTTGGGATCCAGCAAAAGTTCTATGCGCTTTCTCACAGGGAGTTTGTTTTGCTGGGCGAGCCTTGCTTTTGCCTTTTCAGAGCGATCTTCCCGGGCTATCCTTAGCTCTTCCTTCAGTCTGGCCACAAGGGAGTCCATGACCTCATAATTGCGACGAAATTCCTCGCTATTTGTATCTATACGTGTTTCAATGACTTGCATTGTTTGATGCCCCTAGCGCTTCCGAGATTTGATTCACCCCACCATCCAATTTTTACCCCCACCCAATTTGTCGGGACCACACTTTCGGCTCTGGATAGTCAAAGCTCCCGGGTCCAGGACTGGCCTTAAATGCTCTTTAGCAGGTTGTCTCCAATCTTCATCCTGGACCGCTCGGTGGAAGTGCCAGCCAATTGAATGAACTTGGCATCACGGTAGGCCTGCTCAGCGGCATTCCCGCTGACATAACCATTGCCACCTAATACCTGTACAGCGCCGCTCGCAACAGATTCAGCAGCTTCGGCGCAAAATGTCTTTGCACAATGAAGCAGGGTGCCTGCCTCCC
>JALVSJ010000437.1 GCA_027024445.1 Desulfobacterales bacterium | reverse complement strand
TGGGAGCCCAGGATTTTCCAGATGATGAACAGGATCAGGGCCCCTATGAAGCCGAATAAGGGGCTGAATATGGGCATGAGTATGATATACAGGATTGCGCTGCCGACTGAGTGTGCGTATCCCAGCCCGAAAATGGCTAATATGGCGGTCACAACGCCAGAAGCCAGACCGATGCCTGCTGCAAAGATGATTGGCTCAATGAAACCGCCTGTTTTGGGCATTTCGCGGAAGAAGGTAGTGGCATTGGTAATTACCCTGACTGCAGTTGTTGGAATCTCCCGTACGATCTCGCTGATGTTTACCGATGTTTTTCCTTGCTGCTCCATAGCAACCTCCTGTGTTTAAGATTTGGATGCGGACTCCTTGAAATCTTGTTTAGTATTTGCGCAGTAATCATTTCTGGCGGCAGCAGCCCTATAAGGGCTACTGTCATGGGCCGAGTCCAGGAAGTCCCTGACAGCGGGTCTCACGTAAACCCCTTCTAAATCAATATGCTTCAGCGCCAGTCCTATCACCATTACCTGGGCATCCAGTGGCAAGTTCTTGTTCACGATGATATATTTCTTGGCCCCTAACCTGCAGTAACCTCCGGGACTGTCTTCGGTGTCAGTTCCAAAAGCTTCGTAACGTATCTCCATTCCCAACTTGTAGGCCAACCCTTCCAGTTGACTCAAGAGATATGTAGTGTCCATTTTACCACGTCTTGATGTGTGAGGTGGTGGGTCATGAAATAAGCTGCTTCAAGGAATCCCTCAACGGATCTGGCAAACCCTCCACTGCCTCAGGGCTGATAATCTCCTGAAAGGCCGGAATGCCTGATAGCTGGGTAACCTGCACAATGAAGTCGTCGGGGGGGAGGAATGTATCAAGTGGTGCTCGCATTGTTACCACTTCCAATCCCCCCAGGTCATGGAGTGTCTTGATCTCAACCGAATACCTCAAATCTTCCAGGAGTTGCGCAAGGGCCGGAAAACGGTCAAGAAATATAACAAGGGCCAGGTGGTTAATGATCGCCTGTTTCATATCCTGCAAGTCCTTTGGTTCTTCCCCTGATAGCATGGCCTTCAGCCTCGAAAGGCTGCATTCGCTATGATAGGACACGGTCCATGCGCATGAAGAGGTGATGGTCACTGATTTGTCCTGTCCGCTTTCGAACCGAAGCGGGTACTGGTACGGAGTGGCTTCCAGTTGGTTTGAAATCGGGTCCAACGGAGGCTGAAGTTTAGAGGGTAGGCCAAAGGGCTTTTGCGCAACTGCAGCATATTTTTCCTGTAGCTCAGCGAAGGCCTTGTCCGACCCTGCCACTTCCTCCATTGTACCGCTTTTTACATAGGTACCAAGGAGCCTGCGGGGAATAAACAGGGGGCGAAGGACGGATAGGTGTCTCTTGACCCTCTCGGTAAGGGCCTCTGAGACTTTCTGAGTAGCTTCCCGCAGTTTGAGGAATTCCTGGTTGTCAAGGCTTTTTCTTTGTATGTCCTCCTGACCCATAACACCCCATAAAACTTAGAGATTTTATCTGGCTCCTACCACAGGGGGGCCTTTATGTCAATTATTTTAACTTGTAGACAAAGACCTCGGCTGCGTCGGATTCTGAAAAAGAACCAAAAACAATGCTCCCTGGAAAACCTTCAACCTTGACGAAATAGGAAGTATCGGTATCAATGGGGTTTTTTACTGCCCATGCAGTATACTCTGTGTCACCCAGGCTGAGCTTCAGGCCCTTCATCGGGTAGTTAAGGGTGGAGGTGCTGGGAAGCCTGTCTTTTGGTCCCACAGCCTGGAATGTAATTTCCCCTTCGTCTACTCCAAACATGGCCCCCTCCCAGGGTCCAGAGACAGGCCCAACCTCAAACCACTGACCAATCTGGGCATTTCCATAAATGTCAAATCTGTAATCAGGAGATACCTGCTCCGGGGAGCCGTGAACCTTTGCAACAATCTTGGCTCCGACGGTGGCATCTCCAACGGCATAGACCTCCGCGCCGCGCAGGGGGGTTGGCATGGTTGAGGGGTCTATCTGGCCAAGGGTGAGGAACAGAGAAACGGGGAAACTTAATCCTTTTTTTGCCTGCACTGTGGCACAAAGAGCAGAGAGGCCATATCTAATGGAAGGATTTTCAAAATCTTCCTGAGAACCAAGGATTGCCCACATGGCAACATTTTGCTCCAGAATGTTTGACCTTGGTTTCATCCATGCCATCTTTTCCAGGTCGTCCTCCCAAAAATGCCCGTCCACATCCAGGCCATATCGCTTAATCATTTTCATGAGGTCTTGAATGGTATTCTTATCCTGGACCAATGAGGTAATCCAAATTTTCTTTTTCATGACGCCTTCCTTTCTTGCTAGCCTGGGGGCTCCTGAGGATTCTACGCAAGGTCCGCTCCTGTGCCCTGCCTGTGGCTGCACATTAAAAGGGTGCACGAACAATGTGAGACATCAGCCCAGTTCCTTGAGGCGAGCCAGAGCCTCCTTCTTGCCCATACCCCGAACGGCCGCCAGTGCAGCCAACTGCTTGTCCCTGGGCCTGCTCAATCCTTTCTCCCACTTGTATATAGTTTGACCTGTCACACCCACAAGTTTACCAAAGTCAGCGGCGGAAAGCCCCAAGCGTTTTCTCCTGGACTGAAGACCCCTGGGGGAGAATCTGTATGTCCTGGCCGCGTTCGATGTTGGTGTGGAGGTGGATGCACTGGTGCTTAATTGTTTTTCGAGGCTTGCAACTTTGCGTTGAAGCTCGGAGACCTGACGCTTCATTTCGGCTATCCTCTTGCGATATTGGGCAGAGGCCTTTTTCAATGCTTCGGTTTGAATACGCACCTCCTTTCTGGCAAGCCGCGCTATCTCGTTTTTCAGTAAAGTTGTAATATTAGGCATATTTGTCCTCCGAATAACCTCAAGTTAAGAAAAACAAAGCAGAAGTGTTTTAGGTTTGAGTTTTGAACTTATCTGAAGGCAGTATATGAATTATGAATGTTAATTACCAGTAAAAATTGTAGATTCGGCACCCCTTAATCCCTGCTCGCCATACTATTGGAGTCCTGAAGCCTCACTCACCTTTCCACGCCTGAGTACCAGGCGGCAGGGGTTGAGGCCTATGTTGTAGGATAACTCGGCAGGGTCGGAAACGTCCCAGAGAACCAGGTCAGCGTCCTTGCCAGCCTCAAGGGTTCCGATGCGTTCCTGGAGACCAAGGGCACTGGCAGCGTTAATGGTGACGCCCCTTAGCGACTCCTCCGGGGTGAGGCCGAACAATATGCAGGCCATATTCATCATGAGTAACAGGGATACTGAAGGGCTGCTCCCGGGGTTGCAGTCTGTGGATACTGCCATTGGGACCCTGTACTTTCTCAAAAGCTCCACCGGCGGGGTCTTTTCTTCTCTGAGGAAGTAGGCTGCGCCGGGTAACAGGACGGCCACCGTGCCGCCCTGGGCTAAAGCCTTTGCGCCTTCTTCGGATATGTACTCGAGGTGATCGGCAGAAAGGGCACCATAGCGGGCTGCCAATTGTGCGCCTCCTTGATCCGAGAGCTGTTCGGCATGTAGCTTTATTCTCAGTCCGTGGCGCCTGGCAGCCTTAAATACCCTCTCAACCTGCTGCGGGCTAAACGCTATCTTCTCGCAGAACGCGTCCACAAACACTGCAAGGCCATGCCGCGCAACGTAAGGCAGCACTTTGTCGCAGATATACTCAATATAGTCGTCATGTCTGTTGGCGTACTCAGGTGGCAGGGCATGAGCGCCAAGGTAGGTGGGCACGACCGTTACACCGTATTCACTTCCAAGCTTCTTTGCGGTTGTGAGCATTTTCACCTCGGTATCCAGGTCGAGGCCATACCCTGACTTTATTTCAACGGTAGTCACTCCTTCTTTGATTAAAGAGAGCAATCTCGGAGCACTTTGTTCAAAGAGGGCTTGTTCATCTGCGCCCCTGGTGGCCGAGACAGTGGAAAGTATACCACCGCCCTGGCGGGCTATCTGCTCATAGGTCGCGCCGTGGAGGCGCATTTCAAACTCTCTTGCCCTGCTTCCTGCATATACAAGATGGGTATGGCAGTCAATCAGTCCCGGGGTTATCAAATGTCCACCAGCATCTATTATGCGGGCAGATCGTTCTTTGAAGTCTCTGGGTAAATCGGCCATACGACCTACCCATGCTATTGTGTCACCACGGATAGCCACGGCTCCATCACTCATGAGTCCATAGGGTTCACCATCGGTTTCCATAGTGGCCAATGTGGCATTTGTACACAGTATATCTACATGTTCAGGGAAATCTTGTTGGAGATTGACCATGAAGCAGGCCCCCAGCCGTTTTGTTCAGTTATCCGAGTCGAGTGTCAATAATAGCTTGTAGATCCAGGCTTTCCTTTTCAATACAGCCCAGGATTTCATCAACTTCCCGTGAGCATTTCTTGCAGAATACTTCGTCTGAGATGGACGATAGGTTAACCCTGACATTATAGGCAGCGCCCTTCGCAGCCGCAGTGATCAAGAGGACCGCAACGCCCGTATCGGTGAGGCAGTTTGGGTTGGCTTTGTCGATAAGTTTGCGCGCCGATTCAATTAGTGGGCGGACCGCCTTCAGTGTTTCCAGGGGGACCGAGGCTGCTCTCTTGAGGGCTTCCTGTATGGCTGCACTACGCCTCTTCTTTTCTTCCTCAGTTGCCCTGGGCAACTTATATGCAGCCATTACTTCCATATACGCAGCCGTATCCCTGTCGATAAGCTCAGTTAACTGCTTTGCTGCGGCCGTGGAGATCTCATGTATATTTCGCATATCATCCCACGCGCCTTTGTATTTTTCGGAGGAAAGGGTTATGCCTGCTACCATTGAGCACAATGAAGCGGCCATTGCTCCTGCCATGGCAGCGGCACTACCTCCCCCTGGCGCAGCAGTGTCCGCACCCAGGGCCTCCAGGAACTGATTTAAAGGCATATTTCCGAAACTCATAAGACCTCCATTTACTTATCTAACATTAAACCCCCTCACCTTGCCTCTCCCCCTCGAGGGGGAGAGGAACGTGTTTTCCGGATGCGTACTAACTTAACTAGCCTTAATCCTCTAACCTATCCAACAATGCCAGTTCAATTACCTGTGCAGGATCAAACCCTGCCATCTGCATGTAATAAGAGGCACTGTCGATCAGGGCTGCGGCGGGAATCATGCCATAGACCTCTGTCTCAATAATCGAAACCCCCCACCTCTTTGCCTCAAACTTGATTAGCTCCACAACCCGATAAAGTGCATTTTTCTCGTAATCTGTAATATTCATACTGACCTGAGTTATGCCTCTGCTTTCCAGGGCTAGCCCAATTCCTTTCACGTGGGACAGGCCTCCACTGGAGGCCCGCACTGCCCTGGCAATCTCCTTTGCGATGTCAACGTCGGGCGTGTTGAGGTTAACGTTAAAGGCTATAAGGAATTTACGTGCCCCTATGACAGTAGCCCCGGCAGTGGGATGCAGTTTCGGCTCACCCACATCAGGGTGCCTTTCAGGCTTGGTGATTTCTTTTTTTAGCCCCTCATACTGGCCTTTTCTTATAAGCTCCAATCTTTTTCTTTCAGGTCTCAAAGCTGCCTCTTCATAGAAATATACAGGCACCCGGGCCTTCTCATAAAAGGCATGTCCGAACCGATGGGCAATGTCCACGCACTGCTCCATACTGATATTTCGAAGTGGAACAAAGGGGACCACGTCTACTGCGCCTATTCTTGGATGGCCCCCACGGTGTTTTTCCATATTTATCCGTTCAACTGCAACCAGGCATGCCTCCATGAGGGCATTTTGCAGCGGCTCAGGTTGGCCGACAATGCTTACAACGAGCCTGTTGTGATCTTGGTCGGCTCTGTGGTCGAGGAGTATGCACCCTTTTGTCCTTTCAAAGGGTGCTATGATTGCCCCTATTACATCCTTATCTCGTCCTTCGCTGAAGTTTGGCACACATTCTATAAGAGGCTTTGCCATACTCTTTCTCCTTTATTCAATTCAATTTGCCCACTACTTCTTCTACTGCTTGTAAGAGGTCTCCGCTTTTTATCAGTTCCAGCATACTCTGGATATCATGTGCATTTCCTTGCGGAAATGGTATAGGGCGAAAGCCAGTTTGATATCTGTCCACAAACTTCCAGATGGCCCCATATGGTCATTTCCGGGAGGGCCAGTCTGTGCCGCAAAAGGGAAGGTTTTTCGACAGGCCCTTGGGATCAGGCGCAAAAGAAAAGAGAATAACCTTGACGCATCGCCTAGACAGGGCTCAGGCGCCGGGCCCGGGACTGCTCACCAAGAATTACAGGTGACCCGTACCTGACGCCTAATGCCTACTGCATACTTGTGACTAAGGAGTTATAAGGGATAGGTCCTTTACAACTCCAAAGCTGTGGAACGCTCCGTTGCGGACCACCTGTACCTGAACTTCCTTAACCACTTCGCCACGGCTGGTGAATCCCCTCAGCACGCCAGTGAGGCCATTGTAGTCCTTTGTTGCTGCCATGGCATCCCTGATTGCCTGGCCCTTCAAGGATCCTGCCCTCTTTATGGCATCGCATACTATCATAAATGCGTCATAGGCTGAGGCACCCACCATATCGGGCTGGATGTTGTAAAGCTTCTGATATTTCTTCAGGAAATCCTGGACTACGGGTCTGGGATCATCCCTGTTGAGGTTTGTTACCAGCATGAATCCCTCTGCTGCTTTGCCTGCTATCTCTAGGAACTTGGGAGAATCTGCCCCCTCTTCTCCAAGGATCTTTACGGTCATACCCATTTCTCTGGCCTGCTTGACTATGGGCCCTGTCTGGAAGTAGTAACCGCTCGCAAATATAATGTCTGGATTGACCTCCTTTATCTTGGCAAGATAAGGCTTGAAATCCTTTTCTTTAAATGGATAGGTTTGTGCATAGACTATCTTGGCATTTCCACCTTTTGTCTGCACGAAGCTCCTGAAGCCCTTGGCAAGTGTTCTTCCAAAGTCGTTATCACTGGTGAGCAGGGCGATCCTCTTGCTGTTCAGCATCTTTACAGCCACATAGCCTGCTGATTTCCCCTCCACGGTTCCGAGAAAACCATTGCGGAAGCAGTAGTTACCTGCCTTTGTTATGTCAGGATGGACTGCGTATGCAGCAATAAATGGAATTTCTTCGTCCTGGAAAATTGGGGCCACGGCCCGACTGGGAGTGCTGTATGACCCCCCGACTACTGCTACCACCCTGTCATGCTGAATAAGCTTCCTTGCAAGGGCTACCGCTTCTTTCCCATCGGCTCGATCATCGTAGTAAATTAGTTGTACCTTCTTGCCAAGTACGCCACCTTCGGCGTTAATTCTATCGAGTGCGATTTTCACAGAGTTAAGCACACTTAGTCCATCGGCAGCCGCAAATCCCGTGAGAGGTGCTAGAAGACCTATTTTAACCGTCCCGCCCGCAAAAACGTTTCCTGCTGCCAACAATAGAACCAGTGACAAAGCCAAGAATACCTTTACCAATTTCATCTTTCCATACCTCCTTTTCTTGTTATTATTTTTCAGTGTCCGAGATACGCCTGTTTGAGTTTAGGATCAGCCAGTATTTCCGATGCCACTCCATGATAAACACATACCCCTGTCTCAAGGACATAGGCTCTATGCGAGATTTCAAGTGAGGCAATGGCATTTTGCTCCACCAACAGGATCGAAAGGCCGTTGTCATTATTAAGCCTTCTCAACTGCTCAAAGACCTGGTCCACCAGCTTTGGCATGAGGCCCATGGATACCTCATCCACGAGTAGGAGTCGGGGCTCCGAGATCAGGGCCCTGGCAATAGCCACCTGCTGCTGCTCTCCTCCTGAAAGGGTGGCAGCGGGCTGCGAGGCCCGCTTTTCCAGGATAGGGAAAAAGGAGTACAGAAATTCTATCCTTTCTTGCAGAGGAATCTTGTTTCGAAGCCGGTATGCCCCGACTAGAAGGTTTTCCATTACTGTTAATCGCGGGAATAGCCTTGATCGCTCTGGTACTATCCTGATTCCTGCCTTTGCACGTTTGTATGCGGGGAGAGCCGAAATGTCTTTGCCATCAAAGAATATCTTGCCCTCTTTCAGTGGCACCAGCCCCATTATGCTATTCAATATGGAAGTCTTTCCAGCTCCATTGGCCCCTATGATGGAGATTAGCTCTCCCTTTTCAACGTGGAAACTGACCTGGCTGACGGCTTGAATGTCGCCATAAGCTATGCTTATGTCCTGGGCATTAAGCAGCAACGTCTCTCCTCTTTTTCCCCAAATATGCTTCGATTACCCTTTCGTCCTCCTGTATGGAAACAGGATCTCCCTCTGCAATGATTTTTCCATGGTCAAGTACAACAATCCTATCACATATGCCCATTGCAACGCGCATATTGTGTTCAATCAAAAGGATAGTCACCCCGCTCTCACGGATCCTTCTTACGAGTTGATCAAGCTTTAATATCTCTTCATGTCTTAGCCCCGAGAAAGACTCATCAAGCAACAAAAGCCTCGTGCCCACAACAAGGGCCCTGGCTATTTCAAGACGCCTGAGGTTTCCAAGGGGTAGCAGACTTGCCTTGCGGGTTGCTAGATCCTGTAAGCCGACTTTCTCAAGGATGTCCATGGCGCTTTTCTCTTCATCCTTGGTTTTCCATTGACGCCACATTCTAGACAATGAGTTATATCTTCTTATCCCCCTGGCAACAAGCACGTTTTCAAGCACCGTCAGGCTCCCAAAAGGCTTCACAATCTGGAATGTTCTCCCGATGCCCCTTTGGGCTACCTGGTGAGGCGGCAGTCCATCGATGCGCTTGCCTTCAAACCATATAGCCCCCCGCGTGGGCCTGTACACACCTGAGATGAGATTGAAGCACACGGTCTTGCCGGCACCATTAGGACCCAGGAGTCCGAGAATTTCTCCGGGGTATATCTGCAGGCTGACACTATCGACCGCCTTGAGGCCGCCAAAGTGCTTTGAGAGATCCTTAGTTTCGAGAAGGGGCTGACTCACTGTTTGCCTCCCAACAGCTTGAAAGAAAATATCTTTCGGGCCACGCTTTCTTCGCCCAGGATGCCACCGGGCTGAAAACGAATCATAAGAAGTAGGACTACGGTATAAAAAAGGATCCTGTAGTTCACGATGGGACGAAACAGTTCTGGTAGCACCCCGAGAAGGACTGCTCCTAGTATTGGCCCCCATATGGTCCCAGTACCCCCAAGGACTATCATCCCCAGGAAAGTGATCGACAGTGGAAAAGAGAAGTCTGTGGCGCTGATGAAGCGCATGTAGTGGGCATAGAGGCCGCCGCCGAGCCCGGCCATGGCAGTCCCAACAACAAATGCCAGGAGTTTAAAACGCACGGGAGATATCCCCATGCTGGATGCAGCTTCTTCTTCATCTCGTAGCGCAAAACATGCAAGCCCTGCCCAGCTTCTCGTGAACCACCAGCTTGCCAACAATACCAGTGTCAGGAATACAAGGGACATGATAAAGAATCCCATGCCACGGAGCTTCATTCCAAACAGGAGTACCCGTGGGATTCCCCCTATCCCCAAAGCTCCTCCAAAAAAAGGTATATAGAGGAATACAGCCTCAACGATGAAGTTTATTCCTATGGTAGTTATTGCAAGAAAGTCATCCTTTACCCTTAAGCTGGGTAAGCCCAGAAACAGCCCTATCAAGGCGCTTATGAGGATTACCAGGGGGAGGGCTTCCCAGAAGCTCATTCCGGCCTTGGTGGTAAGGATTGCTGATGCATATGCGCCTATTCCAAAGAAGGCAGCGTGACCAAGGGAAATTTGGCCAGCAAACCCCACGATGACGTTGAGACCACAGACCACGATACAGTAGATTGAAATGAGCGTCGCGACTGTTATAACATATGAACTCAAGTTTCTGCTCCCTCAACTCATGGCCTACTTTGAACCCATCAATCCTTCTGGACGCCACATCAGCACGGCGATCATTGCAATAAAAGCCAGGGCATCTCTAGGAAGCGGGATGTTTGCATATCCTATCAACAGGGTCTCGGCTACACCTAGTAATAACGATGCAATTACGGCTCCTGGTACAGATCCCATTCCTCCCACCACAATGAGGGCGAGGGTCTTGTATGCCGGCACAGCGCCCATGGTGGGATAGACCTCATTGTAGTAAATCCCCACGAGGATGCCCGCAATCGCAGCAATAGCCGAGCCTATGACGAAAGTGATACTCACAATGAAGTGGGTGTTTATCCCCATAGCGTCTGCTATAGCGCTCTC